>CALBXO010000239.1 GCA_937890335.1 uncultured Pseudomonadota bacterium
CTCCGCGTCCTTGACGTTGTTGGGGTCCAGCTCGGACAGCGGCGTCTGGGTGAGTCGGTCGATGCACAGGTCGTCCAAGACATACCCATTGAGGTCTTGACCGACGACCTGCAGCACTTCGTCGCGAAAGCGTTCTCTGTCAGCCATCAGATCGTCGAACTCCAAAGAGCTGGCCACGGACTTCAATGCTCCAGCGAACTTGGCGCCGAACAGGGCATCCAAAGTCTCAGGCTCCGACGCACGGTCCGCCCCGACGCTCGCCGCGACCTGAAGGATGTCCTCGGTCACGGCGTTGATGCGCACATGGAAGACCGCCTCGCAGTCTGCTCGGATTCCGTCCCGACAGCTCAACCCATCCGGCCCGACACTCTGAATCGTCACCGTGCGCACCGAGAGGTCCAACGTATCGGCGCGGTGCACGATCGGCAGCACCAAAGCGCCGCCATCCCTGATGACCCGTGTGCCCGCCGTCCCAGTCAGCAACAGTGCTCGGCCCGGCGGCACGGACCGGTACGACCTGGCCAGGAACGCCCACACCGGCACAAGGCACAGCAGCAGCGCCCCCACCACGATCGCAACCATGATCCCGGTTGTGGGGTCGTCGAACATGGGTCCTCCTCGCATCAACAGGTGACACCGACACACACAGCGTCAGGCTACAGGTTCAGAACGCGAGGATATCACCATGAACGACCCGCTCGACATACGCGCCGCGACACCGCCCACAGCACTGGTCTCCGGGCTGTTTGACGTAGCCTGGAACAAGTTCAAGGAGAAACCTTGGGAGCTCATTGGGCTGTTCTTCCTCATTGGCCTGGTCGGCGGGCTCAACAACGTGAACTTCCAGGGCGGCGGCGGAAGCGGCGGGGGACAGGGCCAGTTCCCTCAGTTTGACGGCGCAGAAGACCCGCAGCTCTGGATCTGGATCGCCACCACCGTTGGCACTGTCATGGTGCTCGGCACCCTGTTTGGCTTTGTGATGATGTTCATCACTGTACCCGCCAGGACCGGCGGCGCCCTGTTCTGGTTGCGCCACCTGCGCGACCAGGACCCCGATTTTGGCTGCGCCCTCCACCCGCTGCAGCGCTTCCTGCCGCTCGTCTTCACCCACATGCTCGCCGGCGTCTTCATCAGCATCGGGTACATGCTCTGCATCATCCCGGGTCTCATACTGACCTACGGGCTGTGCATGCTGACCTACGTCATGATCGATCACGATCTGAAGTACATGGACGCCATCAAGGCCACCTGGAAACTGACCGACGGTTACAAGTTCAGCCTGTTCGGGCTGAGCATCCTCGTATCCCTGATCGTCTTCGCGGGCATGCTGGCCATGTGTGTCGGCGTGTTTGTGGCGAGCCCAGTGGTCGGCGGCATGTGGGCGGCGGCGTACACGCGTCTGGCGCGGCCGGGTAATTTCTACATGCAGTGGCAGGACTCCGGGAAGTTCATCGACTTCGCCGTCTGACCCGCGGCTTTTGCCCCCGCGGAACCCCTCACCTCCGCGCCCATCGGGCTTCTTGTCAGCGGCGGTCGCAGCGGCGACAATCGGCCCCTGACCCCACGGAGGAACATGGCTTTCACCCGCCAGCAGATCGCCGCCCGCGCGGCGCGCGAAGTACCCCACGACAGCGTCGTCAACCTCGGCATCGGGCTGCCCACTCTCGTGGCGGACCACGTGCCGGCCGACGCAAACGTCTGGCTGCACAGTGAGAACGGCCTCCTCGGCATGGGACCGTTTCCGTTTGAGGGGGAGGAGGACCCGCAGCTCATCAACGCCGGCAAGCAGACCGTGACGGTGCTGCCCGGCGGTTCCACCTTTGACTCCGCGACGAGTTTCGCGATGATCCGCGGCGGCCACCTGGACCTCGCCATACTCGGCGCCATGCAGGTCTCGCAGCACGGAGATCTGGCCAATTGGGCCATCCCCGGCGGCCGCATCATGGGCATCGGCGGCGCCATGGATCTCGCCACAGGCGCCAAGCGCATCCTCGTGCTCATGACCCATACCAACAAAAAGGGCGCGCCCAAACTCGTGGCGCAATGCACCTTTCCCCTGACGGCCGTTGGGGCCGTCAATCGCGTCATCACGGACCTCGCCGTGCTCGACATCGTACCCGGCAGAGGCTTTGTCCTCGTGGAATGCGCCCCCGGGGTCACGCCCGAGCAGGTCCAGGCCGCGACCGACGCACCCGTCCACACCCAGGAGCTGGCATGAAGACCTTCAAGATCGCGACCGTCGTCGCGGCCACCCTGCTCGCCATCGGATGCGCGAGCGGCAACGACCCATCCCCCAATCCGGGTGGCAACAACGGCGCAAACAACGGCGCAAACAACGGCGCAAACAATGGCGCAAACAACGGCGCAAACAACGGCGGCAACAACGGCGGCAGCTGCATCGACCGCGACCGCGACGGATACGGCAGGGGCAATGGATGCCGCGGCCTGGACTGCGACGACACCGACCCCAACGTCAACGACGAGTGCTCCCCTGAGTGCGTCGACAACGACCGCGACGGATACGGTGAGGGAGCAGCATGCCGTGGCGAGGACTGCGACGACAACGATCCCAACGTGAACCCTGGCGTCCGCGAGGTGCCAGGCAATGGCAAGGACGACGACTGCCGCCAGGGCGACCTGGACTGCGTGGATGAGGACGGCGACGGCTTCGGCGAAGGCTCCGACTGCCGCGGACCTGACTGCGACGACGACAACCGTGACATCAGCCCGCGCTCGCGCGAGGTCTGCGGCGACGGCATCGACAATGACTGCGCCGACGGCGATCTGGAATGCCCCACGGACTGTGTGGACGAGGACAACGACCAATACGGCACGGGCGAGGGCTGCCTGGGGCTGGATTGTGCCCCCATGGACCCGGGCGTGAACCCGGGCGCCACGGAGACCTGCAACGGCAAGGACGACGACTGTGACGGACTCGTGGACGAATGTGACTCCGACACCCAGGCCTGCGATCCCAACCGCCGCCAGTGTTTCACCGAGCTCGGCGCTGACTGCGAGCGCACGCCGGACTGCATCACAGGGCTCATCTGCGACGACGGAACCTGCCGCGGCGGTCCCGATGTCGGCTGCGAAAACGACGCGGAGTGCGCACGCACATTCATCTGCGACGAGAACCGCGGGACCTGCATGGCGGACCCGGACTACGACATCTGCGCCGAGGAGCTGATGTGTGAGGAGAACGACCAGATCTGCCTCCGCGACCAGGCCCGCTGCGTCGAGTGCGTGGACCATTTTGACTGCCCCGGATTTGAACTCTGCGCCGGCTACACCTGCCTCGACATTCCCGACCGCACCTTCGAGGAGGACGTGGACGACCGCAACGAGATCGCGCAGTGGCTCGCCGACTGCATCCTCGGCACCGGCGAGGACGTGAGCGAGATCTGCGGCATCATCGACGCCTCTTTCCTCGACGACGACATCCACGAAGACGAGGTCTTTGACTGGGTCTGCGACGACGCCACCGCCGACGACTTCACCGGTGGTGAGAACGATCTGGCCGCCGCTGAGGGCGTGGTGGGCTGCGGCTTCTTCAACGACGACGATCTCACCTGGGACGACCCGATCCCGGCTGGAGACTTCTGGACCATCTGCATGTGGACCCTGCCGTCGGGCATCTTCTTTGACGAGAAGAGCGTCGTCATCGGCCCCTGTACCGAGTTCCCCGTCGAGTGACCTCCCCCTGCTGCGCGCTGTGCGGTGAGGTGACAAGCGATCCCGAGATCGCGTCCGTACCCAGCAATGTACGCGCCCACCGCGAGCAATCATTCGCAGTGTGGCGCTGCGCCACCTGCCAGGGAATCCACGCGCGCGATGACGTGGACCTCGACCACTACTACACGGACTACCCCTTCTACCGCCTCACCTCCCTGGACGACTTCCACCGGACGGTCTACGCCAACCTCTGGCAGCGGGTCCTGAAGGTCGCGCCGCTCACCTTCGACAGCACCGTGCTGGACTACGGTTGCGGCAGCGGACACTTCGTCGAGTTCCTCAGCGAGAAGGGCTTCAAGTGGTCCCATGGGTACGACGCGTACTCGCCGGGTTTCGACGACCCGGAGCGTCTGGAACAGCGCTACGACTGCGTCGTCTGTCAGGATGTGCTCGAGCATGTGCCTGAGCCCAACGCCCTGCTCGACGAACTCGGCGACCTCGTCGCTCCCAGCGGGCTGCTCGCCATGGGGACGCCCAACGCCGCCGCAATCGACCTGGCCACGCCCGCCGCGTACCTGCACCAGCTCCACCAGCCGTACCATCGCCACATCGTGAGCGCCGCCTGGCTGCGCGAGGCTGCCGAGGCACGCGGCTGGGAGGTCGCGGCGTACTACCCGTCCGCCTACGTGAACACCTCCAAGGCGTTCATCAACCAGCCATTCCTCATGCGCGTCCTCGAGAGCCGCGACAACACGCTGGACGCAGCCTTTGAAGACCCTGGCCCGCCCCCGCTGTCCTTCTGGAGCCTCTCCGCCCTGCGCGACGCGTTCTTTGGCGCCGGGCGCGCCCCCAGCTCCGACGTGATGTTTGTGTTCCGCCTCCCCTGAGACAGCTCCGGCCTGGACGACACCGCGGTTCCAGACGCGGTAAGCCACCCGGCCCCCAGCGGGCAAACTGCGCCGTTCGCCGATGCGGGTGGCCAGAGTGCCGACGACCGTCTGGGACGTCTGGACCGGCCGGACCCAGTCAGCTGCCGCCACGACTTCTGCCCACTGTGTACGCAACGACGCACTCCGACGACGGCTCTGCGCACGTATACACCGTGTTTATCGAGGTCCGTTGGGCACCGACGCATGGCACGGGCAGTGCAGTTTGCCGCCCGCATGACCGCACGCCAAACCAGGTTCATCTGTCGGGGCTGCCTCCAGGAGGTCACCGCCGACACCGTCCGCTGCGTGACCTGTGGGGGCGACCGTCAGGTCGAGCTCCCCGACGCTGACGCGCAGCACCAAATCGATAAATTCAGGTTCCTCCTGTCTGCCATCAAGGGCTGGCGCGAGGCCGGCACCGTCGACGGCGAGACCGCCCGACGGATGGCGCGCCCGTACCGCAGCCAGGCGGCGCATCTGCTCCAGACGGTGGAGGCCTCCACAGCCAGCCGGGGTGGGACGCAGCCGACGCCGCTACCCGCCGGACATACCGAGCTTGGCACGGAGGTCGCGGGTACCGCGGACACACGCATCCTCGTGCCACCGCCAGCAGCGCTGCCGGCGTCTGCGCCCATCCAGAGCACCCCGCCGCCTGGCCCGGCGCACGCCTCACCCCATGGCGGGGCGAGGGAGGGGCAGAGCACAGCCCGACCCCGCGCGACGCCGGCGGGCCCGCGCGTGCAGGACACGAACATCTTTGACGGGCTCGGCGCCATCATGGCCCAGGGCTGGCTCTACTTCCTCGGCATGTTCCTGGTCCTGGCCAGCGGCTTCTACCTCCTGTCCCTGCTGTGGGGCGACCTCGGCAGCGGCGCGCGCGAATTCTCCGTCTGGGGCGGCCTGCTCGGCGTGTCCGTCGCTTTTGCCGGCGTGGGCAGCTGGATGGCACGTCGCAACCCGGTGCTGGACGCAGCCGGGCGCGCGTTCTGGGTGGTCGGCTTTGGTCTGCTCGGCTGCGCCGCGTTGGCGGCCGGCTGGGCCGGCTCATGGCTCATGCTGTTTCCCACGGTGGCCCTCGCCGGCGGGATCAGTCTACTCACCTCCACCTTCGACGACGGCATCGCGCGACACACCACAGCACCGAGCCTCACCGGTGGGGTGCTCCTCCTTGGATTGAGCGCGTTGCTGCCGGCCGGGCCCCTCCTGGCGATCGTCGGCGGCGCCGCGGTCCTCATCGCCTGGCCCGCCGCCCGACTGCTCCCGTATTCCCACGGCGGACTCTCGCTGCCACAGGTGCTTCTCGGTGCCCTCCCCGGCGGATTGGACGAGCCACCGCCGCCGCCGCGCTTTGGCTCGCTCCTGGTCTTCGCGCTCCCGCTGGCCTACGTCGCCTGCCTCGCCGCCGCCGTGTCCATGGTGCGGTACGGCCTGGATGCGCCGCGCGACGCGATCGCGTGGGGCGGCGCCATCGCGGGGCTGTTTGGCCTTGTGGTCATGGACTTTGACCGCCGCGCGCGCTACGTGCGCATCTGGGGTGGCATCGGCCTGATCGTCGCGCTCCTCGCCGTGGTCCCCGCGCTGCTGCGCGCTGAGTCGGCGGGCGTCGTGGCGGCACTCGCCGTCGCAGTCGCCGCATCGCGCATGGCGGAGAGGGCCGGGTTCTCGCGGCTGCATCTCGCGTCGCTCGCAGCCGTGTACGGCGCCTTCTTCCTGGCTCTCCCAGAGGCCTGGGCGTGGTCGGCGAGCCACCAGATCATCCTGCTCACCGCGTATGTGGGCGGCCTGGCCGCGATCGGGATGCTGTCTCCGCGACGGTACGCCGCGATACGTCAGGTTCTGCTCG
>CALBXO010000240.1 GCA_937890335.1 uncultured Pseudomonadota bacterium
TGATAGATCATCAAGTACGCCGTGTGAAGCTGACCACGGCGCTCCATTGAGGGAAAGGCCCGTGACAGCCGAGCCCGAACAGACCACGGCACAGACGACGGACGACGTGGCCATCGCCCCAGATGAGGCGGGGGTGGCGCCGGCGCTCGCGCGCGCGGTCAACGAGGAGGATGGGGTCATTGATCCCGCCCAGCTTGTGGGCGCGGCGAGCTCGCCGGACTTGCTGATTACGCCCCGCGCAGAGGAGCGCCGGAAGGCGCACGAGCTGTTCGTGTCCGACGGGTTGCCGCAACAAGGCGCGATGGCCGCGAGTCTGTGGTGGGCCATCACGACCGTGTTCGGTGTGGTCTTCAGCCGCGTGGACTTTGACGACGGGGCGCGCAATGCGATCCGCGAGGCGTCGCGCCACGGGCAGATCGTCTACACCCTGCGGACCCGCTCGCTGCTGGATTACTTCTACTTCAACTGGGCATTCCTGAAGTACGGGCTGCCCCTGGCCGAGTGGGCCAACGGCGTCAGCGCGATGGTGCTGCACGGCTTCTCGGTCTTGTTCCGGCATGCCTGGCGGCGCCGGCGCCGTCGGCGTGACGACTACAACGCCGCGGCCTTTGACCTCGCCGTGCGGGACGGCCGGCCCGTGTGGCTCTTCCTGGATCGCAGCCAGGACGAGGATCGCAACCTGGCCTTCAGCCAACCCTATTTCCTGCGTCTTTTTCAGCTTCAGAAGGAGCTTGAGCGCGACATCTGTGTGGTGCCGCTGATGCTCGCCTGGGACAAGCGCCCAGACCGTGAACAGCCGACGCTTGTGGACGACTTGTTCGGAACCCCCCAGGCGCCCGGGTTCTTCCGTAAAGTCTTCCAGTTCATGAACATCGCCTGGCAGAGCTTTTTCGTCTTTGGCGCTCCCGTTGTGCGCGTGGCGACGGTGCTGCCCCTGCGCGATTTTCGGGACGAGTACCCCGAGGTGGACACCTCGGAGGCCGCAGAGCTGCTGCGCGAGCGCTGCCGGGACTCGGAGCTCCAGGAGCGGCAGGTGGTCATGGGTCCGCCGCTGAGCACCGCCAAGGAGCTCAAGGAGGATGTTCTTCGCAAACCCGCCGTCGCCGACATGATCCGGCGTATCGCGCGGGAAGAAGACCTGCCCGAGGCGGACGTGCGCCGACGAGCACGGGACCAACTGCAGGAAATCTCAGCCAACTTCTCGCTGCTGTGGATGAAGTTCCTCGGCGCGGCGCTCATGCCGTTCTTCTACCTCATCTACCGTGGCTTCCACATCGACACTGAGGGGCTGGCGAGGCTGCAAGCGGCGACGCGCGACAGCCGGGTTGTGCTCGTGCCCAGCCACAAGTCGCACATCGATTACCTGGTGCTCAGCTACGTGTTGTACGAGCGCGGGATCATGCCGCCGCACATCGCCGCGGGCGTGAACCTGAGCTTCTGGCCGGCCGGGCCCATCTTCCGCGGATGCGGTGCGTTCTTCCTGCGGCGCACATTCAAGGGCGATCCCCTCTACGCCACAGTTTTTCGTCAGTACCTGGTCAAATTGCTGGAGGAGAACATCACGATCGAGTTCTTCCCCGAGGGCACCCGCTCGCGCACCGGCAAGGTGCTCAAGCCGAAGTTTGGCATGCTGCGGATGATTCTGGATGCCTTCGTGGCGGGTCGGTTTGAAGATCTCGTCTTCCAGCCCATCAGCATCGGCTATGAGCGCATCATCGAGTCAGGTTCCTTCCGTCGCGAGGCCCGCGGGGAACGCAAACAGGCGGAGAGCGCCACTGGCCTGATTCGCGCCTCGAGCGTGCTGACGAGCACCTACGGCCGCGTGTACATCGAGTTCGGGGAGCCGATTCATCTGGCCGCCTACATGGAGCGGTACGGCATCAACCGCGACAAGCCCAAGGAGGAGAACCTCCAGGCGCTCACCGTGCGGCTTGGGCACCGGATCATGTACGACATCGCGGAAGTGACGCCCGTCACCCCCTCCGCGTTGGCGGCGGTGGTCCTGATGCACGCCGCGGGCCGAGGTGTGGGCAAGGAGCAGCTGCACGTGGAGGCAGGGTTCCTGCTGCATCTGCTTCTGGACCCTGCCAAGAAGGCGCGACTGAGCAAGCCGATGGAGGAGGCGCTCGACAGGAGCGTACACGCCCTCGTGGGGCGAATCCGGGCGGGAGAGGAGCGCGGCAGCCGCAGCAACCCGAAGCGACGCGCGCAGGACCTGGCGCTCGGGTCGGCACTGGGGCCCGTCCTGCACCAGGCCATGCTCCTGCTGGAGGACAACAAGATCGTCGACATCCGCGAGGCGCACGACGAGCTGTTCTACTCCGTGGACGAGCGCAACCGCGCCGAGCTGAACTACTACAAGAACAACATCATCCACTTTTTTGTCCCGGAGGCGCTGCTGGCGACCGCCATCCTGATGGAGAAGGACCCCGGGACTCTGTCCATCGACACCGTCGCCAGCCGGTCGCTCTTTGTCAGCAAGCTGTTCAAGCAGGACTTTTTCTACAAGGAGCGCTCACCGACCGACGTGGAGAAGACGCAGTTCGAGGCGACGTTCGAGTCGACCCTGGCGCGCTTTGAGGCGTGCGGATTCGTGGACGTGGACCGGGACGCCGGTGAGATCCGGCTGTCCACGCCGGCGCCGCCAGCCCTGGAGTACTTTCGGTCCCTGCTGCTCCCCTACCTGGAGCCGTACGTCTTCGTGACAAACCGGCTGGATCTGCTCGCGCCCGGCAAGGACGGTCCCGGCGGGCTGGAGTACAAGGAGCTGCTGCGCGAGCTGCTCCACCAGGCCGAGGTGGCGCACATCCAGGGCGAGATCGTCTACGCCGAGAGCATCTCGCAACCCAACTTCGCGGCCGTGCTCACTTGGCTCTTGGATCTCGGCGCCGTGGTGATCGAGAAGAAGCCGGGGCGGCGTGGACGCGTCCAGTCAATCTATCGATTGGACCCGGAGTGGGCCTATTCGCAACAATGGAAGGACCTGGCCGACGAGGTCGCGCCCTTCTCGGGGCGAGGACGCCGGAAGCCCCTCGATCTGCTGTAACCGGAGTTGCCGTGATCTCCGCACCACTTCGTCTCGCCGTCGTCCACGCTGTCTGGTTGGCTCTGGTCCTGGTGTCGCTTCTCGGCTGCGGTGGAGACGACGTTGTCCTGGACCGCCGAGGGCCGGCGTGCGCGTCGCACGCGGAGTGCGCGCTCGGTGAAGTCTGCAGCAGTGGCCATTGTGTGTCCGGCGACTGCCTCCTGGACGAGGAGTGCCCGTTGGGTCTGCTGTGTCTGCGCAGCACCTGCAGCGAGCCCGAAGGCCGCCCGGATCCGGCGCCTGAAGATGACATTGGGTCTGCACCGGACATCGGTCTGGACTCCGAACGTCCCGAGGATGCGTCGTCCGACACGGACGAGATGGACGCCTCCCCCGACTCTCCTGCGGATTCCCCCGACGGCGGCGCGCTGTGCTCCGAGGATGGCGAGTGTGAGGCCCACCAGCAGTGCTGCGCCGGGAGCTGCGTGGAGCGAGGGGCGTGCCGCGAGAACTGCAGCGATGGCGTCGACAACGACAGCGACGGGCTCACCGATTGCGACGACCCGGACTGTGCGCAGCTGCCCGCGTGCGGCGGTGGTGAGCCTGAGATCTGCGGCAACGGCGTCGACGACGATGGCGATGGACTCGTGGACTGCCAGGACCGAGACTGCCTCGACGCGCTGATCTGCAGCGAGGACTGCCAGGACGGCGAGGACAACGACGGGGACTTCGCGGTGGACTGCGACGACGGGGACTGCTGGGCGTCGCCGCTCTGCGCAGAGGACTGTGACAACGGGCGCGATGACGACGACGACGGGCGCGTAGATTGCGACGACAGCGAGTGCGCGAACGACGCCGCCTGCGGGGAAGACTGCACGGACGGGCGCGACAATGACGGCGATGGCAACGTGGATTGCGACGACGTGGACTGCGCGTTCGGACCGCCCTGTGTTGAGGTCTGCAACGATGGCACGGACGACGACGGCGACGGACTCGTAGACTGCGAGGACCCCGACTGTTCCTTCTCCGTCTGGTGTCGGGAAGACTGTCGGAACGGCACGGACGACGATCGTGACGGCGATACGGACTGCGCCGACGCCGACTGCGACTTCGACTTCAGCTGCCGCGAGGATTGCGGAGACGGCGTAGACAACGATCTCGATGGCGATACGGACTGTGACGACGACGATTGTAACGGCGCGTTCGACTGCCGCGAGATCTGCGACGACATGGTCGACAACGATCGCGATGGGGCGACGGACTGCGCAGACTCAGACTGCGATTTCCGCTTCGTCTGCCGGGAGGACTGCGCCGACGGCATCGACAACGATCAGGACGGCGATCTGGACTGCGCCGACTCGGACTGCGATTTCGACTTTCGCTGCGACGAGGTCTGCGACGATGGTGTGGACAACGATCTAGACGGCGACCTCGACTGCGCCGACAGCGATTGCGCCTTCGATTTCCGCTGCCGAGAAGACTGCGACGACGGCATCGACAACGACCAGGACGGCGATGTCGATTGCGCCGACGACGCTTGTCAGAACGATTTTGCTTGTCGCGAGGACTGCGATGATGGCGTCGACAACGATCTGGACGGCGACCTCGACTGCGCGGACTCGGACTGTGACTTCGACTTTCGTTGCGACGAGGACTGCGACGACGGCATCGACAACGACGCGGACGGCGATGTGGACTGCGCCGACGACGAGTGCAACTTCGATTTCCGATGCGCCGAGGTCTGCGACGACGGCGTGGACAACGACCAGGACGGCGATCTCGACTGCGCCGACAGCAGCTGCGCCAACGCTTTTGTCTGCCGGGAGAACTGTGCGGACGGCGTCGACAACAACGGTGACGGGGACATCGACTGTGTCGATCTTCGCTGCGAGGACAGCTTCTCGTGTCGCGAGGACTGTTCCGACGGCATCGACAACGACGACGACGGGCGCATCGACTGCGCCGACGGAGCCTGCGAGTTCGACTTCGCCTGCTTCTGACCCGCCGCGCCCCCCCTCGCTCCAGCGCCATCTGCTCGAAGCTCTGAGCGAGCGCGTGCGGGCCACTCGCGGGGGTGTCGGGCGGTCAGTCCCGCCGCTTGCAGGGGGGCTCCGCGTGAAACAGCAGCCCGCCGGCGTGGAACATACCCGAGGACGTGCGCAGGTTGTGTCCCAGCCGCAGCGCGTCCGGCAGGGGGCGGACGGATTTCAAGGCATGCGGCCGTCGCTGGGCATCCAACACGATGTCACCGGCCGCCAATTGCGACGCTTTACGGGGGCCGTTGGGCGTCGCAAGCAGGTGGTCGCCCGTCACCACGGCGCCGTCCAGGGCGAACCATGGGCCGCGTGTCCAGTGCTCATCCCGACCCAGAATATCCCCCACGGGGGCGGGGTTCCCCGCGACGCAGAACCCGCAAATGCAGGCTGCGTGTGTACCCACGACTTTGCCCGCCGCGTCGTACCTGATCTCGCTGGGGTCGTTGAGCCAGCAGTCGTCGGTGTAGTTGTCTACGACGGCGTGGGCGGGCCCTTTGGCGTCCGTCGAGTGCGTGATTGGCGCGCCAATCAGGAGGAGGACCTCGTGGCGCTCGAACGCTCCGTTGATCTCGCGAAGGTGGGCGGGCGCCCGCCCCTTGCGGGGTCGTCTGAACCCGGCGCGCTCACGCTTGCCGTCGATGGTCCGCGTGATGCGCTGCAGTACTCCCGTGCGCGACCGGGCGAAGGTCAACTCCAGCGGAGCATCGCGCGCGGTCGACAGCTGCGTCGTCCGGCCCGCCGCATCGAATCGTTGGCGCCGCAGCACGCGCTTCCCTTCGGTCCAGATGGCTTCGGAGCCGGTCCTGGTCCGGCTGAGGGTCCACGTGTAGTGGGTGCCGTCACGGGTCGTGGTTCGCGTCGTTGAGAGCGCCGTGTGGGCGTAGATGAAGTGGACGGGTCCGGAGACGCCGGGCCCGGTGACGGACTTCTCGGCGACGCGCCCGCCTCGGTACATGAACACGCTGTGGGTCCACAGCTGGCCGTCTACCTCCGTGCGCTTGGAGATGGGGCCATCAGGTCCTGTGGTGACGTGCCAGGTGACCCGTCCCTCCGGCATGAAAGTGATGGCAAGGTCGTTCCCGTCTCGCTCGACTGCCAGGTAGCGGGGCAGTTTTCTGGCCTGCGCTGGGGTGAGCGCGCCGGCCGGCCCCCGAGACACCGGAGACCACTCTTCAAACAGGTCCGCCGCGCTCCCCTGGGCCACGACCAGGCTGCAGACTGCAAGCACGGCCCACTGCAGGCT
>CALBXO010000241.1 GCA_937890335.1 uncultured Pseudomonadota bacterium
GGTCACAGGACCCCTGCAGGACGCGAACCCACAGCGCTTTGTGTGCCGGCTGGACCGCGGGTCCCAGGTCACCAAGACCCCCCAGAGCATCGACGACAAGCTCTTCCGCTACCTGTCCGGTCGAAAGGTCGTCGGCCAGGCCGTGACCCAGAGCATTCTGCGCCGGCTGGTGGCCGAAAAGGAGCGGCCGGAGCGTTTTCTGGACCTGGTCTTCCGCGACCTGCCCGGCATTCTCAACGACCTGGCCCGCTTCCGGATTGTCGGCAATTTTCTGACCGACATCCGCAATGTGGCGGAGGTGCTGCGCTCTGACGTCTTTGAGCCGTACACCGACCGCCTGCGGGTGGACCCCGCCATCGAGGACCGGGTCGAGGACGATCGGTGGGAGTCCAGCAGCACTGGCCACCGCGCGATCCATCTGCGTATGCAGGCGTGCATCGGGGGGGAGTGGCTGGGAATCGAGGTCCAGGTCATGACGATGCTGGAGCTGGGTTGGGACCACAAGGCACACCTCATCTACGAGCACAGTCGGCGGGGCAACCGCGAGATTGTGGACAAGCGGGCGCGGCTGGGAATCGGCGCCGTCAGTGACACGCTCTATGTAGCCGATGCGTTCTTCGACCGGCTGTTCCACGAGACATTCGAGACCTCCGCAGGGACGCGAGAGGAGGAGTCATGATGAGCTCCACACCCAAGAGCTGGTCGCGGCCATTGCGCGACGATTCGGGCTTTCTGGTCCGGCTGATGGGCGACGACGGTGTCGTCTGCTGGATCTACATGCTGACCGCGGACTTTACACCGGTGGGCTATCTGGCGGACGCGATGCGCGCGCTGCGCGAAGCGGGGCGTGCCGTCGCCGCCGAGCACGGGCTGACCCTCGAGACCGACTCCCCCAACCGGTTCCGCGCCGGTGTTCGCGCCGGCTCGCCGGAGGAGGAGCGCGGGTTGGTTGGCCACCTCGAGGAGTACACCTTCACGGACGGCAGCGCCGATGTGGCCAGGCTGCGCTGGCACCTGGAGCTGCTCTTGCGCGGCCGAACCGTGCGGCAGTCGGTGCCGCAGGGCGCGACCATCGCGCGTGTAGGCGAGAGTCTCGTCGGTCGCGAGGGGGCCAGGGCTGGGTTGCTGGCGCTGGCCGAGGAGGGCCACGTGATGTTGGTGGGCCCACGCAAATGCGGCAAGCGCAGCCTGTTGACGTGGTTGGCCGACGAGCCGCCGCCCGACACCACTGTGCTGGCTGTGGACATGCTCAATCCATCGGACCCCGCGTGGTTCGCCGTCACGCTGGCCCGCTGCGTCTGTGACCACCCGGCGCTGGCCGCGGTCAGCCTCCCCGGTGGCCACCAGCGCGCCCCCGCCGACCCGTTTGCTGCGTTGGCGTGGGAACGGGCGCTGAGGGAGTCGCTGGCGGACGAGTGGGCGACCTTCGTGCGGGACCTGCTCGGCGCGGTCTCCGAGGTGACCGCACCGCTGCTCGTCCTGGACGACTACGTGGAGTTCCTGGACGCGATCTACGCGACGCCGGGTTTTGACGAGTTCCTCGTCCTGTCGGCGGAGGTCCTCGGCGACCCGACTGCGCCCTGGCGCACCATCCTCAGCGGTTCGCGCATCGTGCGGTATTGGTTGGAGCGGTGGGGCCACGCGGACGGGCTGGCGGGATTTGCGCAGTACGAGATGCCGCCATTGGGTCGCGACGCGGCGCGATTGGCCTTTGACGAGCGCCTGCGCGCGCACGGCATCCGGCCGGAGGGTCGGTTGTCGCTGCGCGCCGTGGAACTCGTTGGGCACGAGGTTCCGTTCTTTGTGCGGCTGTTCGCCGACACGGTCGCCGGGGCGGCCCGCGGCCGAGGTGTCGGGATCGACGACATCGACAACGCCTACCACGGTGACCTCGTGGGGCTTCAGGGCCGCGCCTATTTCGCCGAGGTTCGCCGGACGGTGCGCTCGTTGGAGACGCAGGTGGGACGGCAGGTGGGATCACGGATCCTGTTTGCGGTCGCCGAGGCGGGCGAGCTGCTCGACGCGCAGCTGCGGGCGAATGTCGCGCCCGAGGTGGATGACGCGACCCTGCGCGAGGTCCTGGCGATCCTGCAGGAGTACTACTTCCTGGAGCACAGCGAGGGGGTCTGGAGTTTCCAAGTGCCCATCATGCGCGATTTTCTGCGCCGCCACCCTCCCGCGTAGGCTGGTCCTCTGCAGCCGGCGCCGTCGAGGGCCGCAGGGGGAGCAGTTCGCCGGTGAGATACGCGTCCAGGCCGGCGCCGTAGCCCGGACCGAAGCGACGCTCCGATGCGCCTCCGCAGATGTTGTAGCGCAGGCCCGGCTCGGCCATGTCCACCAGGATATGGAAAGCGGGGCCCGTGATGACATCGTGTCCCCCGAAGACGGAGCGACGGCTGGCGAGCAGGCTCGTGGGTCCGCCGGGCAGGTCCACCGGGGGGCTGGACATCCCAACCCATGCGGGCAGTTTTCCCTGGGTGACCAGGTTCGCAAAACGGGCCCGCACCGGGCCGGCCACGCGATCCGTGGGGGCCGCGGCGGCTACGGGCCAGGCGTCGGCCAGCAGCCTGGCCAGTCCCTCTCGATCCAGGTGTTCGGGGTGCTCCAGGGCGAGCACGTCGTCGATGCTGTCCTGCAGCACAAAGTCGAACAATGTGTCGCTCGCGCGGGAATGGAGCTCCATTCCCACGCTGCTGGCGATGTACCGGGCGGAGAGCTCGGTGTGGAGCGCGTGGAAGCGTGCCATGTGCCCGCGTCCGGAGGCGGAGAGCTTGGGGCTCTGCGACGCCGCCCATTCCGCCATGGGCGCCGCCTCGGCGGGCAGCAGCTCGCCCCACACGGCCATGAGGCGCGCCGCGCAGCCGTCGTACTCGTCGTAGCTGATCCGCAGAAGGTCGTCCGCCGTGAGCAGGTCGGTGCCGCCCAGCAGCTCGCGCAGGCGCTCATGGCGGTACCGAGGCTCCGCAAAGGACGTCCACCCGGGGCAGGCCTCGTTGGCGGAGGCGACAAACCCTTCTGGCGGGTCGAGCTTCATGGGGCGGTCCGCCTCGGGGATGTCCGGGTCGTCGCCCAGGTCCCAGCCGGGCCGGGGTCCCCAGCCCGCGCGGTGCAGCGCCACGCGGCCCGTCTGGATCCACCCGATGTGCTCACGGTCGGCGAACACGCCGGCCAGGGAGCAGTTGGTCAGGTGGCGGTGCGCCTCGATGGCGCGCTCCACGCTCCCATGTTCAAGGATCGGGAGCGCCGAATGGACAAGCGCGTTGGCCACGTCTTCCATGCCGCGCCACTCCATGCCGACGATTGGGCGCTCCTGGCTGCCTGTGGGATCCCCCAGGACCACGCCGTGGCCGAACTTCCACACTGTCCAGGTCTCCGCCTTGCCGCCGCGGATGCCCACCGTTTCCTCGTGTGATGCGAGCGGTACCCAGGTGTCCCCGACCAGGCGCTCTCCGGCGCGGCACCGCTGCACCGTGATGTCGACGTTGTCCGCGTGGCCAAAGGTATAGCCCCAGGCCAGGGATTCGGTGCGTCCGGCGCTCACCAGCGGGAGTCCGGGAATGCTGACGCCCTGCAGGTAGCGCCCGTCGTCCAGCTGCGTCATGGAGATGTGCGCTACAGGCGGGAAGCGGGCCACCTCCATGTGAAACTCGGACATGAGCAGGGGACTTCCGCTGGCCGACCGCCCGGC
>CALBXO010000242.1 GCA_937890335.1 uncultured Pseudomonadota bacterium
GCCGGTCCAGATGGTCGCGGTGGTTGTGACTGATGAGGACAGCGTCCAGCTTCGGCAGGTCCGGGACCCGCGCGACCACCGGGACATTCCGGCCGATGAAGCCCCCAAGCGTCCTCGCGAACACTGGGTCCGTGAGCACCGTGGCGCGCCCCATCTGGAGCAGACACGTCGAGTGTCCGAGCCAGTGCGCTGCGTTGCGCGAGTCGAAGGTCGCCTCTTCAATGGGGACGCTGGCGCGCCGAGGTGTGCGCCGGCGGCGACCCGCCACGCGGTCCACCACGGCCCACTTGAGAAATCGGTCGAATCTCGGTCGGACTGCGGTATCGAGGTTCTCGTACGCCATGCATCACCAGGTCACTTCGAGGCCAGCTCCCGCTGACTCCGGAGTGAACCAGGGAACCACTGCCGGTGTTCCCAGAAGGAATTCGTCCTCGTCCTCGAGCGGGTCGGGCTTCTCAACAAAGAAGAGGACCACGGCACCGACGAGCAGGACGCCGCCTGTTACGTAGAGCGAGTCGCGCGCGAGGATGAAGTTGTCCACGTCACCTCGCAGCTCTTCCGTTCGCTGGCTGCCGCGGCAACCCGTCGACGCGATGCAGTCCTCCAGGTCGTTCTGCGACGACCCAGCGAGGAAGTCGAAGACGAGCGCCGTCCCGGCGGCCAGGACGCCGACACCGGCGGTGCTCCAGGTCCATGGGCGCGGAAACCCCTGCTCCAGCACGAAGGCCGCGTGCTGGTCGCTGCTGCGGTAGACGTGGTCGTTGCCGGCAAACAGCACGGCGGTGCGCGGCCGGCGGTTGTACAGCATCGCGCGGACGGATTGCTCGATCTCCTCGTCAAGCTCGCGGGGGCGCAGGCCCGGTCCCATCGGTAGCCTGGTCGAGCACAGCCGTCCGGAGTCGGCGACCTCGACGCGGTCAAACTGGAGCACGGTGGTGCTGCCGTCGTCCGGCGCGAACTTGCCCACGAGCACCACGTGGTCCACGCCGAGCTGCGCCCCCACGCTGGCCGCCAGGCGCGTCAGCGTGGCGCGGTCCTCAGGCCCTTCGGGAACGTGGAGGGTGTAGCCCACGCTCGAGGTGTGGATGCGGCCCGCGATGGCCGTGTCCAGCCGCACTTCGACGGACCTCTCGGCGACCGCGACGCGCCGCGGTGGCACAGTAACCCCCTTGCAGTGGGCGGCTACGTAGTATGTGCTGCCCGGCCGCACGGCGACGGCGGCGGTCCGGGCGTCTCCCACCGCGAAGCCGTTCACCAGGATGGCGCAGTCCTCGTGCCCTCCCGATTGCAGCAGCACGGTGACGGTCGTACCCATACCGCGCTGGTTCTCACGCGCAGCGTTGAAGGCGTCCGCGACTTCTGGCGCGACGGACGCCGTGTCCACCTTGGCCACGGGAAATCGTCCGGCCGCGCGCTCCATGAGGGCCGGCAGAGCCGCGGTTTCGCCCACCCGGTTCCGGGACTCCCAGAGCAGGAGGTGCGCCTTGAGGAGGGCGGACGCACCGTTGGGATCGGCGGCGATGTGCTGCATGACATCGTCGGCCCCGGTGACGATCGCCTCGAGCTTGGGGATCGCCTCGCCCTCACCGGCCGCGAAGAATGTCTTCTCGGCGGCGTCCACATCGCTGACGACCCGCGCCACCGCGTCTCGGTCCGGGGTCAGGTTGATCGACTGGGGGAACGCATCCGCGCGATCCACGCTGACAAGGTGGCGCTCTACGGCCCAGATCCGCGCCTTTGTGTCGATGTCGGCCATGTGGGCCGCGACCAGGGGCGTGACGGACGTCTCGGCGCCAAAGTCCACGGGGACGAACAGGATCGTGCGGGCAGGCGCGCCGGCTTCGGTCTGAGCGGCGACAGGGTTGGCAACCGCCAGCGTCAGCGCGCAGAACACGCAATGTGAGAATCGTGGTGCCATTCCAAACCTCCTGGGGGTCTATATCACAGGAGGGGGCCGGCAATTGAGACCCGGAAGGGCACTCTGCGCCGATTTCAACTTGACGTTGTGTGGATGTGGCCTACATGTAGGTGTAGGTGGTCGCGCGGCTGCCGGATACCCAGGAACCTCGATGACGCAGATGTCTCCTACTTCGCCCCAAGCTGCTGTGCCGGATTTCGTCTCCTCCGTGCCGCTGCAGTTGGAGCCCATCGTGCGTCCGACACCCGGCGGCCTGCGCCTGGTGGCCGTCGAGATCATGGCCGGCGGGGCCATCGCAAGTGGCTACGCGGCGCGCGGTGCGCTGCTGGAGCTGGACATTCTCGTGGCGGAGTCCGTCCAGAATTTGTCGCTACGCGAGGGTGTGGCCGTGCACCTCAACCTTCCGAAGCTCGATGGTCACGTCGTTCACCACGCGCGGTACCTGCGCTCGCTGCAGTCGATTGCGCGCCACCGACGCCTGGTCCTGGAGATACACGAGACCACGTATGAGGCGGGGTTCCGCGAGGCGCAGGCAATCGCTCGTCGAACGGGTGCCGAGCTGGCCGTGGACGACCTGGCACCGGGCAATCTGGGCTGGAAATGGGCGATGGAGGCGGTGGAGGACGCGATGGCGTCGCCCCACGAGACGGGCAGCTTCCGGGCGGCCTCCTCGATGGTCGGAAAGGTGGACGTGGCCTGGTTCCACCACGCCATGGCCGACCCCACCCGCTGGGAGCTCTTCTGTCGCTCACTGCGGCGGTTCGCAACAGCGCTGGATGTGATTATCGTGGAAGGGGTGGAGACGCTGCGGCACCTGGACGTGCTTCGCGGTCTTGTGCGCGCTGGGCTGCCGCTGGGGCTGCAAGGCTACCTGATCAACGCACTCTATCGGCCGTCACTTGGCGCCGAGCTGCCGACGATTACTTGCAGGCAGATGGCTCGTGGATGACCAGGATCTGGTTGGTCCGCGTGTTCATGAGGGCGACGGCCCGCTCGGCGCACATGCCGTCCTGTCCTTGAAACACCACCTCCACGAAAGCGCCGGGGTTCGCGGCGAGGTCTGAGGCGAGCGTCTGGACCACGTCGGTAAGTACGTCGAGCACGGTGCCGGACTCGTCGGACCCGCCGCCCGCCTGGACGCGCTCCTCGATGCGTCGGCGGCTGATCTCCAGCAGCGCGAGGTAGCCCTCGCCACCCTTGTTGACCTCAAACGACCAGTTGGACGTGTAGGTCTCCATCTCGTCCCAGATGCGCGCGGCGACTTCGGCCTGCACGCTCGGGTTGTGCAGGGAGACGCAGCGGGATGCGGCGAAGGCGTAGGCCCGCGGCCGAGGGCCGTCGCTCCAGACGCCCTGTTGGGTGACATCGTGGAACACCGCGATGCGGTCGTCGTTGCGGTCGGTGACGAGGTCGCCGCACTCCGACGGGTCGAACCCTTCGCCCAGAATGAGGTCGTCGCCGCCGGTGTTTGGGGCGGTCCATTTGGACGAGTAGTCGGCCAGCGTCTGCAGCTCCGGGCCGTCAATGCCCTTGGTCGCGGCGAGCGCCTTGATGTTGGCGAAGGGGCGCAGGAGGGTCAGCAGCTGGGCGGTGCGGACCTCGAGGCCCGCCTCACGAACCAGTTGGGCTGCCGTCGCCTCGTTGGCCACCAGCACGAGCCGGCGCGCGGTCGTGGCGCTGAACTCTCGTCCGTCGATGACCAGGTTGGCGCTCGGCTGGGCCCCTGTGGCCTGCGCCGCGTCGAGCAGCGCCGCCACCAGGTACTTCCCGCCGCGCGGCAGCGAGGCGATGGTCTCGACATCGGCAATCGGCCGGGCGGTTACGACGGCGGCGACGGTCTGGCGGTCGATGCCCACCTGGAGCAGCGCATCGGGCGTCCAGGTGTTGGCCACGTCGAGCACGTCCGCGGTCTGGACCGAGTCCAGCGCCAGCCCATCGACCACGACGGCCGGGATGAGGCCCGCGGCGTCGAGGTGCAGGAGGATCAGTGTCGCGTCCGCGCTGTCGAAGCCGGCCACTGCGGCGAGCTCGGCCACGGTCTGGAAGTGGTTGTCGTCCTTGGTGCCCCAGGCGCCATCCGCGCCGCGGACGATGCCCTCCACCGAGCGAGCGCCGCCCAGGCTGACGCCCAGATCCAGGTGCAGACGGTCTGCGCTGGTGTCTGGCGCGTTGAGATAGCCCAGGACGGCGAACGCCTCCGGGCTTCCCTCGCGCAGCAGCTCCGTGGTGGTGATGTGTCCGTCGTGGGCTGAACCGGCCGGCGGGAGCGGGTTGTCGCCCACGCACGCTGCGGCCAGGAGCAGGGAAACGAGAATGTATGTCAGTGCAATGCGGTTCATCGAGAGTGCCTCCGTTCACTGCCGCCCTTGAGCACGGGTCGTGCCAGTTTTGAACTGACGTGTTGATCTCGTGCTGGCCGGGAGAAACGGATTCCCACGGGCGTTGATGGCGAGCGCAGTTGCCACCGCCGGTGGCCAGCGCAGGATCAGATGGCTAGCCTGGACGCCACCTTCGCTCGCGTTCGCGCGTGGGCCCGGGAATCGGTAAGGTGGAAGCATGGCTACGACGACGGCGCGAATTTCGTTGCCGGGCCCGTTCCAGGGCCTGCGCGAGTCTTTGACGGAGGCGCGGTACCGCGCTCGCCACAAGAGCCTGGCGGTGGGCCTCGGGACCTTGTCCGGCGCCTGGCACCAGGTCCTCAACCCCAAACCGCGACCCTCTCCGGAGTCTGTGCGCGCGCTGCTGCGGCGCATGGATACTCTGCTGGAGCGCGATCTCCAGAATGTCCGGGACGGCCTCTACCCGCGGTCGCTCCTGTTTCAGATGCCGGTGGCCCGCTACCTGGCGCAGGCGCCGGAGAACGCCGCGGAGTTTGGCCGGGTGTGGTGGCGTCGCCGAAAACATGCGCACGACGATCTACCGGCGCCCGCGCGCGATCCTGCGTACCCTCGGTACTACACGCGTACTTTCCACTGGCAGAGCGACGGGTGGTTCAGCGCCGAGTCGGCGGCGCGCTACGACGCCGGGGTCGAGTTCCTGTTTGGCGGGACCGCAGACATCATGCGGCGGCAGGTGGTGCCCGCTGTGCTCGGGGCCACACAGGGGCGGGCCACCCCGCGCGTTCTGGACATCGCGTGTGGCACGGGTCGGTTTCTGCACCAGCTCCACGCGGCGCATCCGAAGGCGCGTCTCTACGGCGCGGACCTGAGCCCGTACTACCTTCAATACGCGGGCGATCTGCTGCGCCACGTGCCTGGCTTGAGCTTGCTGTGTGACAACGCGGAGAGCCTGCCGCTGCGCGACGGGTCCTTTGACGCGATCACGAGCCTCTTCCTCTTTCACGAGCTTCCAAAGGATGTCCGGCGGACCGTCCTGCGCGAGGCGCTCCGGCTTCTGCGACCTGGCGGCACGCTGGCGGTGCTCGATTCGGCGCAGCTGGTGGAGAGTCCCGACATCGCACCGTTTCTGGAGGAGTTTCCCAACCTTTACCACGAGCCGTACTACCGCAGTTATCTGCGCGATCCCCTGGAGGAAGCGATCACCGAGTGCGGATTCGAGGGCGTCCGGGTCGAGCGCCAGTTTCTTTCGAAGCTCGTCGTCGCGCGGAAGGGAAGATAAGGCAAGCGGGGGGAGTTGACTGGATCGAAGCCTGGTCAGCGTTGTCGGCTTGCACGGCGCGGACACAATCATCAACCTGTTTCTGGTGGGCCCAGGACAGCGTCCTCAACGGAGCATAGCCATGCCAACAACACCCGTGTTTTCCCGATCGCAGACCCTACGTGTTCGCCTCGCCGCCGCCTGGATGGGCGTGTTGACCGTGGGCTATACGTTACTGACGGCGGGGTACTTCTGGTCCGACGTATTGCGATTCGTGGGAGCCGACCGGGCGATGGCTGTGGACAGCGCTGGCCTGGCGGTTCATCTGGAAGGCAACCTTTGGACGGTGTTGAGCCCCTGGCGCGTCCTGCTCGCGACGCTGACGGCGATGTTGCTCGGCGCGGGCGCTGTGGCGCTGTGGACCCGCCTGCCGCGCGCCCGAATTCTGGCGATCATCGCGTTGTGGGGGCTGGCCCTGCCGCAGGTGTTCTGGTTCACCGAGTACCTGCTGGATTGGCACGACGGCAATTTCCTCATGGTCCCGGTTGTTGCGGGACTTGGCGCAGTGGCCGTGCCTACGGCGCTTCTGTTCGGCCGGAGCCTCGTGCGGCGGTTTGAGGGCCGGGACACATTGACCGGTTGGGCCACCCTGTCCTACGGACGTGCACGCTTGGTCGGCTCCGCCATTGCGCTGAGCTGGGTCGCCTACGCGGGCACGCAGTTCATGGACCAATCGTACCGCTTGGACAGCAACCTCGCCTGGGCGGGGGCGTTCATGGCCGTGGTGTTTGGTGGTCTGGCCGTCGTAGGGATCTTGCGGCTTCGCGCGTGGGCGTTGTGGTCTGGGGTCATCGCGGCGTTGTCGCTGAGCCTGGTGCCACTGGCCGCGGTGTGGACCCCGTACCAGCCCAATGTGGGCTACCACCTGGACGGGTTCGTATCGGGCCTTGCCAGCCATCCCCTCCAGCTGATTTTCTGGACCCTGGTGCCGCTGGTTGTGGTTTGGATCTTCGCTGGCCCGTTCCTGCGGGACTTCATTCGGAAGCTGCGGGAGCCGCAAGCAACCGAGCAATGATCTCGGCGGGGTGCCGCGCGCGGCGCCCCGTCCCATCGCCTATCTGGTGGCGGCACGACGTGCCCGGAGCAACGACCACGGTAGCGGCGCCCGCGTCCCGGACGGCGGGGAAGAGCACCATCTCCCCAATCTGCATCGACAGGTCGTAGTGTTCCCGCTCATACCCAAAGGAGCCGGCCATGCCGCAGCACCCGCTGGGGATGGCGCGCACGGTGCCCGGTAGCCGCCCGATGAGGTTCATAAGGGGCTCCATCCCGGCGATTGCCTTCTGGTGGCAGTGACCGTGCACCAGATAGTCCGCCGGCTCATCGCGAAGCGGCGGCAGCTGTCTGTCCGCGAGGAACTCTTCAAAAAGCACGGCCTTTCGCGCCACCGCCTGCGCACTTGGCTGGTCCTGGATCAGATCCGGGCACTCGTCGCGAAAGGTCAGTACTGCCGAGGGCTCGAGGCCGATCAACGGGATGCCTGCGCTGGCGATCGGCGCCAGCGTCGCGACCGTCTTCTCCAGCTCGGCGCGTGCGCGACGCAGGAGCCCCTTGCTGATCTGGGTTCGGCCCGAATACAGCCCCTCCGAGACCGCCACCCGCAGGCCCATGGCCTCCAGCACCTCCACCGCGGCGGCGCCCACGTGGGGGTCGTTGAAATGTGTGAACGCGTCGCCGATGACCAGGACGTCAAACGGGATGGGCATGGACAGCGAAGACCGCTTGTCCACGATGGTCAGCCCACGACGGGCGGCCCAGCTGCCGAAGGTGCGTGAGGCGACAGCGGGCACGGTGCGCTTGGGGTGCACACCGAGGAGCCGTTTGCTCAGGCCGAGGTTCATGCCCCATGTCGCCATGGTAGGGGTCCAGGCCGCCATGCGCGTCAGCCCGGCGAACTCGCCAAACACGCGCGCCCGAAGTGGCACGCCACGCTCGTCCCAACGGTGCTGGAGGAACTCTGCCTTCATGCGCGCCATGTCCACGTTGGCCGGGCACTCCGACTTGCAGCCCTTGCAGCTCAGGCAGAGGTCGAGGGCGTCGTAGAGCTCGTCGCGGTCCCAGCGCTCTTCCGGTTTGGCGTCGGTGAGGACCTGGCGGAACACGTTCGCGCGGGCGCGCGTGGTGTGGAGCTCCTCCTTGGTGGCCATGTACGAGGGGCACATGGTACCGCGACCGGCGCTCTTGCGGCACGCGCCGGCGCCGTTGCACTTCTCGGCGGCGCGCAGCAGACCGAAATCGCCGTCCCACCTCAGCACCGTGTTCTTGTCCTCACGGATGGGCGTCTGTGGCCCGACGCGTAGGTCGACATCGATGGGAGCGGGGTCGACGATCTTGCCCGGGTTGAAGATGCCCAGCGGGTCGAAGGCGTGTTTGACGCCGCGCAGGTGCTCGTAGACCTCAGGGCCCAACATCCTGGGGATGAACGGTGCGCGCACACGCCCGTCGCCGTGCTCTCCGCTCAGCGACCCGCCAAACTCGCGGACCAGGTCGGCGACGTCGCTCGCGATCCCCTTGAACGCGGCGAGTCCCTCGGGCGTTTTCAAGTTCAGTTCGGGCCGCAGGTGGAGCTCTCCGACGGACGCGTGCGCGTAGTAGACGCAGCGGGTGCCGTAGCGCTCCATCAGCGCCTCCATCCGTTCCACATACTCGGGAAGGTCGGGCACCGCGACGGCGGTGTCCTCGATTACCGTGACGGCCTTCACGTCACCTGGGATGCCCATCAGGAGTCCCAGGCCTGCCTTGCGCAGGGCCCAGACCCGGTCAAGGTTGGGAGGGCGCACGACGGGGAACGCGTATCCGAGACCCTCCGCGCGAAAGTCGTCGATCAACGCCTTGGCGCGGCTCTCCAGGACGTCCTCGTCGTCGTCAAAGAACTCGATGGCGAGTACCGCAACAGGGTCCCCCTCGACCCAGAATCGGTTGCGCGCCTGCTCCAGGTTTTCCCGCGTTGGCTCCAGGATTCGGTCGTCCATCAGCTCGACGGCCGCCGGTTTGTGCAGCAGCGCTCGGTTGGTCCCGTGCATGGAGGCGACGACGGACTCGAAATGCACGCAGACAAGCAGCTTGTGGACTGGCAGCGGCACGAGGTTGAGCTTGATCCGGGTGGTCAGGGCCAGGGTCCCCTCGCTCCCACAGAGTAGACGGCACAGGTTGAACCGAGGTCCCTCCGGGGCCCACGGCGCGCTGCGCGCGAGGACGTCCAGCGCGTAGCCGGTGTTTCGCCGAAGGATGTCCTGCTTTGGGAACTTCTCCAGGATGAGGTCACGGTCCGCGTCGATGACCTCACAGCAGGCCCGGTAGACCTCCCCCTCGAGGTCGTTTTGTTCCCTTTTGGCCTGGAGCTCGTCGGGGTCCAGCTCGCCGATGCAGATGGTTGACCCATCGCTGAGAACGGCGTCCACCTCCAATGTGTGGTCGCGGGTGGTGCCCCAGAGGATGGAGTGGGTGCCGCAGCTGTTGTTGCCGACCATGCCGCCGATGTTGCAGCGGTTGGAGGTGCTGGTCTCAGGGCCGAAGATGAGGCCGTGCGGTGCGAGGAGGTCGTTGAGGTCGTCGAGCACGACGCCCGGCTCTACCGTGGCCGTTCGCGCCTGGGGGTCGATCTCCAGCACTTTGTTCATGTGCCGGGAGACATCGACCACGAGGCCGGCCCCGACGCATTGCCCGCTCAGGCTCGTCCCTGCCGCGCGCGGGATGAGCGGGATGCCCCGCTTGACCGCAAACTTCACGATGGCCGAGCAGTCTGCCGCGTGCCGCGGGCGCACGACACCCAGGGGCATCTCCTGGTAGATGGACGCGTCGGTGGCGTAGATCATCCGCGTAGTGGGGTCCGAGAAGACCTCGCCGTCTACGTCGGCCTGCAGGCTCGCGAGAAGGTCCTGGAGCAGCGCCGTCACTTCCGGCTACCCTTGTCCACGATGGGAAAGTCGAGCGCGGCGATCGCGCCGTGCGCAGACGGCTCACGGGCGCTGTCGTCGTCAGTCCTCATCTGTTTCCAGAGCCAATCCACCCGCGCCTGCCTCACGTCGTGGAAGTCGGCTGCAGCCTCGCCGGCTCTCGCCACCACACGTGGTTCGAGACAGGGCAGGCGCAGCGGCCAGTGCTGGTGGAGTCTTTGCCACAGCTGCAGGTCCAGTGCACGGACGGAGGGCGTCAAGGCGTTGTCCAATGCTCGGGCGAGCTCGAGAGCATCGGCGAGGTCGGTGGGAGCCTGCGTGTACGCCCATGCCCGCCGGACCAGCGCGCGCGCTGTGCGCCGTTGGGCTTTGGGCAGTGAGTCGATGCGCTGCGCGAGCGCCTCAGCGTCGTGCTCGATGTCGGCGGTGAGGGAGTCGCGCAGCTCGTCGCTCATTTGGGCTTGAGGTCGCGGGGCGCGGTCTTGCCCGCTCGCCGCCACCCCTCGACCGTGGCCTCGTCCACCTTGGGTACCCAGCGGGGGCGCAGCCGGGTGTGACCCCAGCGGATGGTCTCCTCCACGGGCAGCTGGCCCTTCTCGTAGGCCTCGTCGTAGTCGTAGACGTCGCTCAGGAAGATGGGGAGAGATCCGTCCCCGATCTCCACCGTCTCATAGACGGTGATGAGCGGGATGGGGGCGTGGAGGGTGATGCCGCGCTGCGTCTTCTCGGCGTCCAGCGATCGATCAATGTCGGCCGGGTCCCAGCCGTCGCGGACCAGAATCCATTTTGCGAACTCGGGCGCCTCGTCGACCCGGATGCAGCCGTGCGAGAAGTCGCGGCGCTGGTTGCGGAACAGCCAGCGATCGTTGGTGTCGTGGAGGAAAATGGCGTTGGACTCCTCGAGGAGGAACTTCACCTTGCCCAGGAGGTTCCCCTCGCCCGGTGCCTGCACGTAGACCTGTTTGCCGTTGGCCAATGTGGTCTTCCGCATCCGGTTTTGCTCGAGGTACTTCGGGTTCTTCGCGATGGAGCCTACGACCTCGCCCTTGGCCATGCGCTCGGGCAGCGTCCAATCTGGGTTGATGTCGATCTTGTAGAGATTGGTCGTGAACAGGTGCGTGCGGTTGATGTGCCCCTGGATCAGGCTGACCTTGTCGTCGTCCAGTTTGTTGGCGCCGACGATGGCCCGCTGTCGCTTGATGACCTCGCCATTCTCGATGACCTGGATCTCGAAGGCAGGGATGTTCACGCGGATAAAGAAGTCCCCCATCCCGTCCAGGCGCGTCTCCCGCTTGCGCTGGAGGGTGAGCGCGATCTGCTCGGCGCGGCGCTTGATGGGGACGTTGAGCGACCGCAGGACGCCCTCGGTCACCCACCCGTCCGGCTCGTACTCGTGGTGCGACTGGTACTTTTTGACCGCGTCTTTGGTCTGCGTGTCGTAGTTGCCGTTGGTGGGGCCCTCATACCAGCCCTCGCAAGCCAGGCGCTCCTGGAGCTTCTTCACCTCGGGTCCGGATTTGACGCCCTTGACGAACTTCCAGGCGCTCGGGAGCTGCGGGCAGCCCCCCTTGTCCACCAGGTCCAGGTACCGCTTGTGGGCGCCGACGAGCTCCCGGTAGCTGGCGACCTTGGGCTCCAGTTTCTTGAACGCGTCCATGGGGGCCGGCGAGCGCGTGGCCGCCGTCATCATCGCGACCATCTCGTCACGGTGGATGTGGGTAAGCTTGGGAATGGACGTGGTGAACTCAGTCGGCCCGGCTTTGTGCTGAAACTTGAAGTCGAGCATCAGCGTCAGCAGCGCACGCGCGAGTTGGATCCGCAGCGGGGTGACGCGGGGCCCGGTGGCCTCCGGATGGACGGCGGCGGCCTTTGAGGCTGCGACCAGCGCGTCGATGCGCGCTTTGGCCGGTGGCTCTCCGGCGCCGTTCAGGTTCGCCGTCAGCTCCGCCTTGCTCAGAACGGGCGCGCGCAGTGCATCCACAACCACGCGCTCCACGTCGCCCTCTGGCGTAGGGGCGCCCGTGGCTTGCCGGTAGGCCTTCACCTCGGCGCTGAGGGACTCAAACTCGTACCCCGCGGGGTCAATGCCGTGGGTGCGCAGCTCCGGAATGCGCTCGAGAAGCGCAGCCGCCGCCGGGGTGATGTCTCCATTGCAGACCAGCGCGCATTCGCCGGCCGTGCGAAAGAACGCGTGAAGAAGGGCCTCCAGTTCGTGATCCGCGAGCGCGGCTTCCAACTCGGCGCTGACGGGGTAGGGCGCTTCCCTCCGGTCGCCGTGAAGTTCTCCCCTGGCCGCCGTGACCGCAGCGACGACCTCGCCGACACCGGGGGCCGCGGGTACCTCCGGTTCGTCCGGGGGCGGGGGTGGATCACCGCACGCGGCGGCGAGGAAGAGCAGAAGAACGGCTGGTGTCCAATGTCGCATCTCGGCTCACAGGTAATGGCCGGCAGCGCGTGGGTCAAGCTTCCGCGCGCGTGCGCGCGCGAGGCGAGCACCCTTCGTAGGGAGGCCGCGAGGCTACTTACGGCGGGTCTCCAGCTCCTCGATGGTCCGAGGCCAGTCTTTCTTGAGCAGGCGGCTCATCGCGCGGTCTGCCAGGAGTTTGCCCTCGGTCTGGCAGCGCGGGCAGTAGTTGCACTCGTTCTCGGCGTAGCGGATGCGCTGCACCTCGGTGCCGCAGTCCGGGCACGGTTTCTTGAACTTTCCGTGGACCGCCATCTGCTTGTGGAACGCGCTGACCTTGTCTGGAAAACCGCCTTTGATGGAGTCCCGGTGGCGCTGGGTCCACTCCAGCATCACGGAGCGCGTGGCCTCAAAGAGGCGCTCAATCTCGTCCGGCGTCAGACGGGTGGTCCACTTGACCGGGGACACGCGCGCCCGGTGAAGGATCTCGTCGGAGTACGCGTTGCCGATGCCGCTGAAGTGGTGCGGGTCGGTCAGAGACCGCTTGATCGTGTGGTTCTCTTCGAGCCGCTGCGCAAACTGCTCCAGCGTAGCGTCCATTACCTCAAGGCCGCCCTTGTCGAACGGCGCGATGGCCTCGCGGCCCCGGACAAGGTGGATGGACGCCCGCTTCTTCTTGGAGACCTCGGTGAACACGATGGTCCCGTGGTCC
Source organism: uncultured Pseudomonadota bacterium (assembly GCA_937890335.1). Classification (GTDB taxonomy): domain Bacteria; phylum Myxococcota_A; class Bradymonadia; order Bradymonadales; genus CALBXO01. The sequence continues at coordinate 12,588 of CALBXO010000242.1, forward strand.
CAGTCGAACGCGGCCAGTCCGTTCTTGCGGTCCGGGTTTGCCCCCGGCGCCTTGCTGCGCAGCCGGCCCGCGATCATCAGGTGGATGACCAGGAAGATGTCGTTGTCAAAGCCGAGCACAATGCGCTTTCCGAGGCGCTCTACCGAAGTGAGCACTCGCCCCTCGATCTCGGCCAGACCGGGCTCAACGGTTCGAAGGACAAAGGGGCTCCGGATGCGGACACGGCGCAGCGGCTGCCCGCCAAAGTGTTGCTCAATGGCTTCGCAGTAGACCGTGACCCAGGGAAACTCGGGCATGATTCAGCGTCGGTTGCGGACGCGCCGGAACAGCCGTGCGCCGCGTCCGGCAATGGAGGAGCCGAGTTGTATGGCGCGCTCCGCCTTGCTGGGCGCCAC
>CALBXO010000243.1 GCA_937890335.1 uncultured Pseudomonadota bacterium
CAACGCGGGAATCACCGCCGCCACAGGCGATCTCATCGCCTTTCTCGACGCCGACGATCTCTGGATTCCGTGCAAGATGTCGCGCCAGATTGCGGCGTTTGAGGCGTCGCCGGAATGCCTGATGGCCTACTCCGACAGCCTCTATTTCCGCGAGACGGGCATCTACTCCCCGCCCGGTCTGCGCGAGGACAGGCGCGCAGGTGGCGACATCTTCGAGCTGCTGCTCGTGGAGGGGAACATCATCCCGCAGCTCACGGTCGTGGCCCGCAAGCAGGCGCTCGTGCAGATCGCTGCGGACAACGGTTGGGATGGTCCGCTGGACGCCAACCCCGACGTCATCAGCAGCGAGGACTACGGTCTGTGGCTCGACCTCGCCGCCCGCGGTCCCGCGGCGTACATTCCGGAGCGGCTCAGCTGGTACCGCGTCATGGCCGGCGGCCTGAACCTGTCGCACCTCGAGCGCAGCCACGCGGCCTCCCGATCCGTCATGCGGCGCGCAATCTCCAAACCGCAGGCAGCCACCGTCTCCCGAGAGAGAATCCGCGAGCGATTTGCAGAGACCTGGTACGAGGAGGGCTACGAGCACATGGAGCTCGGCCGACCCGACGCCGCCGCCCGTTGTTTTGCGCGGTCGCTGGCCACGCACCCGACGACGGCCGCGGCCAAGGGCCTGCTGCGCACGAGCTGGCTCTTCATCCCCGCGCTGCGCCCCCCGCCCATGGGCGTCGCCGATCGTGGCGAGGACTTTGTGAGTTTCCTCAGAGGATGACGAACCCAGGTAAAATCTCGACGGCACAAGTCGTGACCATCGTCGGCGCTCGTCCTCAGTTCGTGAAGGCAGCAGAGCTCAGCGTCGCGCTCGCGCAGGCTGGGATCGCGGAGTTCATGGTGCACACCGGTCAGCACTACGACCGCAATATGAGCGCCATCTTCTTTGAGGCCTTGGATCTCCAGGAGCCCGACGTAAACCTGGAGATCGGCAGCGGCCACCACGGCGCCCAGACCGGGGCGATGCTGACGGCCATCGAGGCGCTCCTGCTCCGGGCCAAGGAGAGCGGGGCGCGGCCCCTGGTCCTCCTGTACGGCGACACCAACTCCACCTTGGCCGGCGCGCTGGCCGCCGCAAAGATCGGGCTGCCGATAGCCCATGTCGAGGCCGGGCTGCGCTCATTCCGGCGCGACATGCCGGAGGAGATCAACCGAGTGCTCACGGACCGCCTGTCCACGGCCCTCTACTGCCCGACGCGGCTCGCGGTAGACAACCTCGCGGAGGAGGGCATCACCCACGGCGTCTTCATGACCGGCGATGTCATGTGTGACGCGGTCATCCGGCAGCACGCGGCAGCCGGCACGACCCTGCCCCGACCGGAGGGGCCCTACCGACTCGCAACGCTCCACCGCGCCTCGAATACCGACGATCCAGTGGTGCTCCAGCGCATCCTGGACTCCATCGCCGACCCAAACTGCCCAGCCCACCTACCCCTGCACCCGCGAACACGGGCCCGCATCCAACAATTCGGCACCCGCGTGCCCGATCGGGGTCTCGTCCTGCGCGATCCGGTGGGATACCGTGAGATGCTCGCGCTCGTCGCGTCGGCGACGCAGGTGCTGACGGACTCGGGCGGCCTTCAGAAGGAAGCGCTTATGCTCGGGACACCCTGCATCACCCTGCGGGAAGAGACCGAGTGGGTGGAGACCGTGTCACTCGGGTGGAATGTCCTCGTCGGCTCCGACCCTGCCTGCATCACACACGCGATGCAGCATCATTGCCCAGGCGGTGACCCGCCGAGGCCCTACGGCGACGGCAACGCCGCCGCCCGCATCGTCAGCCATCTGCGAACCATCATCCCTGGGGAGGAATCGTGACGGTCTATGGAATCACCGGCTCAGCCGGTTTTCTGGGTTCGAACCTTACCGACGCGCTCCTTCGCGACGGACACCACGTGGTCGGCATCGACAACCTCGCCTACGGACGGCGAGAGAACTTCGCCCACCACGAGGACAACCCGAGCTTCGAGTTCCATCTGGCCGATGTCACCGACGCCGTCGCAATGGAGGAGCTGCTGGCGCCCTGCGAGGTCATCGTGCACCTCGCGGCCCACAAGATCCCACGCTATGGGAGCGCGCTGGCGACGCTGACCGTCAACGTGGACGGAACCCGTGCCGTGCTCGACGCCGCCCGGGCTCGCCAGGTGCGCGGTCTGCCCGTCCGGGTCGCCCTGGCCAGCACCTCCGATGTCTACGGCAAGTCCCCCGACCTGCCCTTCTCAGAGACCGGCGATCTGACGCTCGGACCGAGCAATGTGCCCCGCTGGGCCTACGCTGTATCCAAGCTGTTCGATGAGCACCTGGCCCACGCCTACACCGACGAGTACGGCCTTCAGATCGCGTGCATGCGGTTCTTCGGGTCCTACGGGCCCCGACACCACCTCAGCTGGTGGGGTGGCCCGCAGTCCGTCTTCATCACCGCGATCCTCGACGGGGACCAGATTTCAGTCCACGGCGACGGGCTCCAGACCCGCACGTTCACCTACGTGGACGACACCGTCCGCGGAATCCGCGCGTGTGCACAATGGC
>CALBXO010000244.1 GCA_937890335.1 uncultured Pseudomonadota bacterium
GCGCGGTTCTCCTCGGCCATGGCCCTCCAGTCGCCCTCACCGTTCAGCGCCTCGCTGACCTCGTCCCAGTCGATGCCCGCCCGCTCTGAGACCACGCGCAGGCCGGCGTCCGTCGCCACGTCGTGCCCCTCTGCCCACACGCCGCGCCCAGCGGACTCAAGAAAGTCCAGCGCCCTGCCCTTTGCCTGCGCAATATCGAAAATGGCCATGCACCGTTCCACGCCGACGCCTACGGGGTCCGCGATGTGTCCGAACGGGACACCGAGCCGCTGCGCCTCGCGCTTGCAGTCGCGTGCGATGTACAGCTGTTTGATGAACGGTACGGGCAGCCCGCGCATGACCATGGGCATCACGGGTCGGATGCGAAGCTCGACGCCAGTCCGCTCCACGAGGTCCCTGACCGCCGAGACGGAGAGGTACGAGTAGGGACTGCGGAACGAATAGTAATACTCCAGGACGCCGCCGGCCGGTCCGGTGACCTCCGCGCGCACATGCCCCCATTGGGGCAAGAGATCGTCGGCGGCCAACCCCTCCCGCACGAGCCGCTCGCGCAGGTGCCACAACCGGTCGAGCCCCCAATACCACTCGCCTTCGTACTCGAGCATTCCGCTGTGGTAGTGCCCGCGTTTGCGCAGGGTGCGGTAGCCCTCCTCGGTGCGCGCCTGCGTCTGCTCCGCGGACAACCGGGGCCGCTCCTGCATGGCGTGGGCGAACGCCTGCCGGCCTCCCGCCCAGTACGCCTCACCCAGCGCCTGCGCGAGCGCCAGCAGCGTGGCGGTGTCTGGCTCCGCGAGGAGCACGGAGGCAGCCATCACGGCGCATTCGGCGTCCGGGATGGGGTCACCGCTTGGAAACCCAAGGCCCAGATGTGTCGCCAGATCTCGCGCGTCGCGCAGCGCAAACGCGGTCCAGAGTTCTGCCTGCGGGAGAACGTCAGGGGGCGGCGTACAGACCACCACGACCTCCAGCGCGAGGCCGTAGGCTTTGCACAGCGCAGGGAGAACCAGCACGAGCAGGTGCGCGTAGGGGTCGTCGAGGCGGAAGTAGAACCGGAGCGTCCTCCCTGGACCGAATCCGCGGACACTGCGACGCGCCAGGCGGTGCGCGTCCCGCATCGAATCACTGAGCAGCGCCTGGACGCCACGTGCCTTGATCCGCCGCAGCGCGCTCACCCGCGGATCTCATCGCCAATCGCGTCTGCCATGCGGAAGAAGTCATCGCCGCCGAAGAACACGATGCCGTCACCGGGCTTGGCGTTCTGAACCACCCACGGGTGGATGTCGGTCTGCTCGGGCAAGTGGATCACCTCAAAGCCCTCGCTGCGCAGGTTGGCCACAAAGCTGTCGGTGTTGACGCCCTCGATGGGCTTCTCCTTTGCGGCGTACATGGTGGTGATGACCACCTGGTCGCTGCCGTGGAAACACGCGGCGTACTCGTCGCCCAGGTAGTTCATCAACGTGTAGCGGTAGGGTTTGAACACGCTGATGAGGCGTCCAGTGACCAGGTCTCGCGCGGACTCGAGCACCTTGCGCATGCAGGTGGGGTGACTGTTGTAGTCCTTGACCAGATAGACGCCCCCGGCCTCGTTGATCGTGAAGCGGTTCTCCAGGCCCCGGTACGAACCGAGGGCCTCGATCGCGACAGACGCTGCCACGCCAAGGTCCATCGCCACCGCGATCGCGCCGCAGGCGTTGACCACATTATAGCGCCCCGGCAGGTCAAATG
>CALBXO010000245.1 GCA_937890335.1 uncultured Pseudomonadota bacterium
CCCGGTCGGGGCGACTTCCACGGCACCAAGACGGCGGTGTACCTGGAGGTGGAAGGGGCGGGAGACTACCTGCCGAAGTACGCCGGCAACCTGGACATCATGACGAGCGCGGCCCTGCGCATGGGCCAGCTGATCGCCGTACGCCTGGACGAGGTCGCAGCGTGAACGACAAGAAGATCATCATCAACGACGTGACGCTGCGCGACGGCATGCACGCGTTGGCCCACCAATACACGGTCGACCAGATGGTAGCTGTGGCGCGGAAACTCGACGAGGCCAAAGTGGACCTCATCGAGGTCAGTCACGGCGACGGGCTCACCGGCAACTCGTTCAACTATGGCTTCTCGCGCCACACCGAGGACGAGTACCTGCTCGCCGTGGGCGAAGTGCTCACCCACAGCAAGCTTGTGGCGTTGATGCTGCCGGGCATCGCGACGATCGAGGACATTCGCCACGCGCGGGAGCTCGGCGTCCACACCATCCGGATCGCGACGCACTGTACGGAAGCGGACATCAGCAAGCAGCACATCAGCGCGGCGCGTGAAATGGGGCTCGACGTCGTCGGATTCCTGATGATGGCCCATATGATCCCCACGGCGGAGCTGGTGCGTCAGGCGCAGCTGATGGAGAGCTACGGCGCCCACTGTGTCTACGTGACCGACAGCGCCGGCGCCCTCCTGATGGACGAGACGCGGGAGCGGATTACGGCGTTCAAGGAGTCGCTGGGCTGCCAGGTCGGCTTCCACAACCACAACAACCTCAGCCTCGGGGTCGCCAACACGGTGATCGCAATCGAAGCTGGGGCCGACCGGGCGGACGCGTCGCTCGCGGGGATGGGCGCAGGGGCGGGGAACTGCCCGCTCGAGGCGCTGATCGCGGTCACGGACCGCTGCGGCATCCGCACGGACGTGGACCTTTACCCGCTGCTGGACGCCGCCGACAACATCGTCAGGCCGCTGCAGACGCGCCCGGTGCAGACGGATGGGAACGCCGTGATGATGGGCTTTGCGGGGATCTACTCCTCCTTCCTTCTCCACACTGAGCGCGCCGCGCAGCGGTATGGCGTGGATGCGCGAGACATTCTCGTGGAGCTGGGTCGTCGCAAGATGATCGGCGGCCAGGAAGACATGATCGTGGACGTGGCGCTGGACCTCGTCGCGAAACGCGGTTGATGCGCGCGGGCGATGCGTCCGATTGACCCTGTAGATGACGCGTGGGCCGTGGTGCAGACTTGAGCTTGGGCCCGGGACCGCTTACCTTGTGGTGACACGCTGATCCATTCGCGGCAACGCGTCGTACCCTAGACGAAGGGAGTCTGCTCGACATGCATCGTCTGACCGGGGGTCACAGGCCATGAATCGTCTACATTGTACGTTTGCTCTTCTGCTCGTCGCGGCGCTCGCCGTGGGCGGTTGCGGAGAGGAATTGGAAGAGACCTCGCGAGACGGGGTCTACGTCGGACAGCTCGAGGGCTCGGAGTCGCTGCTGGCATTCGTGGTCAAGGACGACGTCGTCGTCGCCTACGTATGCGGTGACCGCGAGCACTGGCGCGCCATCGCCGGGGTCTTCTCCGGCACGCTGTCCACCAAAGACGGCAGCTTCATCGTCAACAACGAACTTGGCTTGAGCAACGAAGGCATCATCGGCAACGGCACTGCGCAGGGCTCACTGGAGCTGGGCAGCGGCGAGCTGGTCGATTGGACCGCCTCACGCGTTGCCGAGGGAGGCAAGGCCGGTTTGTACCTGGCGGACAGCGACGCGGCCTTCACCGGCCTGATCGTCACCGAAGACGACCAGGCCAACGGCGGCAACTACGAGAAGGACTGCTGCTCCAGCTTTGTCGCCATCACAGAATTCGCCGGGGATTTCTCCAGCGTGGATGTCACGGCCAAGAAGTGCGGCGAGTACGGGGACGACGCGGTGTACAACAAGACACTGGCGAAGTTGGTCCCCTCCAACCTGCAGCTGCGTCAAGCGACCGAGAACACCTTCAAATTCGAAGCCGACCCGCAGGTCTGGTACCTGGACGTGGACGGCGACGGGTTTGGCCAGGACGGTCGCACGATCTTCGCCTGCCAGATGCCGTACCGCGGTGCCTCCATGGCGGGGGACTGCGACGACATGGACCCGGACGTGAACCCGGAAGCTGGCAATTGCCAGTAGGCTCGGTCCCACGCAGGCTGGCCCGTTGAGCGGGGCGCGGGCAGCACTCGCGCTTCGGGATGAGTCCTACCTTCGCGTCAACGGAGCCAGGCTCTACTACGAAGACTCCGGCGGCGATGGACCCGCAGTCGTGTTCAGCCACGGGCTGTTGTGGAACACCCATCTGTTTGACCCTCAGGTTTCCGCGCTCGTCGGAACGCACCGGTGTATCGCGTACGATCATCGGGGGCAGGGGCGCAGCGAGGATGATCCGTCGAACGCGATCGATATGGACACCCTCACTCGCGATGCTGCGGCGCTGATCGACGCGCTCGGCGCCGGGCCGTGTCACTTTGTGGGTCTCTCCATGGGCGGCTACGTCGGCATGCGATTGGCGGCGCGCCATCCCGACCTGATCCGCTCGCTGACGCTGCTGTGCACGGACGCGTTTGCCGAGGACCCGGCCAAGATTGCCAAGTACCGCGCGCTGAACCTTGTCGCCCGTATGGGGGGCCTGCGATTCACGGCCCCATCGGTGATGCCCATTCTGTTTGGGTCCACGTTCCTCGCCGACGCCACTCGCGCGCCGGAGCGCCGAATCTGGCGGGACCGGTTGCTCGCCAACCGGCGGTCGATTCATCGGGCGGTGCGCGGCGTGATCGAGCGCGAACCCGTAGGTGTCGAGATTGGACGGATCACTGCACCGACGCTCGTTGTGCGCGGCACCGAAGACGCCGCCATCGGCCGTGCGCGCGCCAGGGCGACGGCCGCGGCGGTTCGGGGCGCCCGATTTGAAGAAGTCGCGCAGGGTGGCCACACCCTGACCATCGAGGCTCCCGGCCAGGTAAATCGTCTTCTCCATGGATTCATCGACGCAAACTGACGGCGCGCCCCATTGACACAGCGCGTCACACCGGACACACTTCGTAGTCCATTATTCGCGTCGCGGACATGGAATCCCGCGCCGTGCGCTTCCCAATGCACGGGCCGTGACTAGCATCGCCGCTGACGCTGACTCCTTGCTGACACTCGCTGTGTGGAGAGGTCTCCCATGACCAAACTCGAGATTCTTCATAAGTCCCAGGAACTCGGTGGCGATGAGCGCCGCGATGGTCTTGAGAAGCTCATGATCAAAGGGCGTGACATGGGGTGCACGCTTGAGATCGGAGGCGGTAAAGCCGGTGGAATCAACTTCCGCTATGGCTCCATCCGCTACGCCGTTCTCGACATCAATTGCGACGGAGAGGTCAAACTCTACGCGTCGCCGCACCCCGGAAAGCCCGCTCCCGAAGAGCTGCACCAGGCTCTGAACGACTTCATCGAGAGCACCGAGGGCCTCGAGCCGCGGCAGTTCCCGATTGGCACGTATGGCATGCTGAAGGCGAAAATCGAGGAGGTCCCCACGGAGTCCCTTGAGAGCTTCATGTCGACGGCGATTGCCCTGATTCGGCAGGAGTACTACGGCCTGTCGGCCTGATTCCAGACCACCCCAGGGTGGCAAGTAGATCTTGCGCCGGTGGCCACAGCAGTGGCCACCGGCGTTTTTTCTTGCGTCCCTGACGGGATCGAGATCTGGCACGCGGCCTGCATTGGGGTGTGGTGACGAACCCACAGCGAAGTGTCAGACGCCATGCGCCAGTCCATACTACCGATTCTTCTCGTGACCGCGCTCGCCTTTGGATCGGCGTGCACGGAGGAGCCGCGGAGCACACCGCCCGCCGGGCTCGGCCAGCAATCCGCCAACAACGGTGACGACGACGCAACGCCGGACGAGCAGCCGGACACCGCCCAGGTGCGTCGGCAGCTGGCGTACGACGGTCAGGCCACGATCGAGATCGGCTACGGCGCCAGGGGTGTACTTGGTGTCTGGTATGCGGACGCCGACGGGACTCCCGTGGTGGACGGTACGGTGCGCTTTGAGGTCCAGGGCGGTGACCTGGAGCTGGAGGCGCGCACCGCGCAGACCGACAGCGACGGTGTGGCCGAGGTGTCCGTGCTCGGTGGCAGCATGCCGGGCAGCTTCAAGGTCATCGCGTCTGCGGATCACACCGAGGCGCTCGCGTTCACGGTCGTTGTGAGCGCCAACGGTGCCGCTTCCTACGTCGTGCAGCCCGTCTACACGGGCGGCGCTCGTCTCGACTCGCTGCGCGTGGCGCTGGTTCCCGCCACCGAATGTGCGGCGTTGGATCCCATGTACCTGCCCGAGGCGGTCGCCCAGGAGACCTTCGCGCTCAACGGCGCGGCGCTGGAGCCGGTCGGGTTTGCGGGGCTCGAGAACGGCACCGCGTACACCGTTGTCGCCGTCGCCTACTTCTCCCCCAACGTGCTCGCGGCGTTTGGCTGCAACGACGACCAACCGGTCATCACGCAAGGCGCGAGCCAACGCCTGGACGTGGTGTTGGACGAGACCATTCCCGGCCTCGCGGGGGACTACGCCATCGAGTCGGCGTTTGATCTGACCGACGGGCTGCCCGAGCCGTGGCGTGGAAACGTGAACTTCGTGGGCGGCGTGTTCTCCGACCCGGTCCGCGCGTTGGTGGACGTGCTGTTCGGAGACCCCAACGACAACGACGATGGCTTTGCCGGCAACTTCCTCGATGACACCCCCGCATGGCGCAACCTCGTCACCGCCGCTCTTCAGGACATGCTCGCGATGACGGAGTTTGGCGCTCAATTGGAGACGCTGTTCCAGCCCGGTGGCGAGGCGTACCGCACGCTCACTGCGTTCACCCTGCGCGGGCAGCTCACCATCGGCTCTGAGCCGGATGTGGAAGATCGCCTGGCCGGTGCGAACCTGCACACCTACGACACGGTGGTGACCGTGTGGGAAGGCGAGGAGATCGCCATCCCGCTCACCGAGTTTGGTGGTATGGATGTCCTCAGCGCCGAGTTTGGAGGCGGCATCGTCCGCAGCACGGACGGGTTGTACCTTGAGCTCGACAGGCACGGATTCGCGTTTGACTACGGGACGCTGGCGCTCGGGCTCTTTGAGCGCGTCGTGCTGCCGCGGGTGTTTGGCACCAGCAGCATTGAGGGTGCCGTGGAGGCGCTGGTCATCGACTGCGACACGTTCGCCGCCGAGATGTTCCCCGGCATCACCGAGTTCATCGAGCGCAACCTCGCCGAGGCGGCGTGCAACCAGGCGGTTGGCTACGTCGCCTCTGAGATCCGCACCCGAATCACCGGCGAGGGGCTCTCGGTCCCGAATGTGTCGCTGGCGACGTTCCCGGTGGATGGCGAAGACGAGGCGTGCCAGCTCGGCGAGCCCGTGGCCTATGGAGCCGATGACGCACTGCGCCGTGTCTCCAATATGGGCCGACCCGACGCCCGCTGCGCCTGGGATGCGCGGTTCGTGACCGACGAGGCCAACGCCTCGGTCGACGGTGATTTTGTCTCCAACCGCCGCTGACCTCCTGCGGCGCCGGACCGCTTGACGGTTCCGTGGCCACCCGCGTGGTAGCATCGCCGAATGAAACTGCGGCTCCCGTTCGATTGTCTGGGCCGTCACGTCGTCGAGATCGAGGACGGCACGGCGACACTGCTCCACAGCGGCGGTGATCGGCGCTGCCGGCTCCACGAAGCATTGCGGCGCCGAGGTTCCGTCGGCGGCGTGCCCTTTGGTGGTCAGCGCACCATCAGAACCGATGGGACGGAGCTCGGCGTAGACGGACACCCCCTGCGCGGGCCCCTGTCCGTGTTCGCCTGCCGTCACCTGAGCGACTTTGGCCACCTGCCGCCACAGCCGCCCATCCCGGCTGGCGTCTACCTGCGCACCGACCTGCACTCGCACTTCTCCGGCTGCGTGCGTCCCGCCGATCTGATCGAGATTGGGCTGGCTTGCGCGGTGGCCTACCCGGCGAGCCTCCTGGGGGAGGTGGGCATCAAGACGACGTCGGATCTGCCGCTGTCGGCCATGAGCCCAGCGCAGCTCGGCCGTATCCGAGAGAACCTGTCGATCCCGCTGGAGCAGCGCGTGCCGTTCTCCGGGCTGGAGCGTATCTACCGGTTCAGGTCGGTCATCACCAAACACCCGGCGGCGTTCCTTCCGCAGTTGCGGCAGATCGCGTCGGACTACGCCGCCATGGGCGTCCAGTACGTGGAGTTGAGCCTCTCGAACGTAGTGGAGGCGGCCCGTCTGGCGTCGATCATGGCCACGGTCCCGAGCGTGGAAGCGGACAGCGGCGTGACCGTTCGGTTCCTGGGCGCGTTGAGTCGGCACGACGATGTGGAGTGGGATCTCGACTACCTGGATCGGCTCGCGACCCTGGCGGACTGTGGCTACATCGTCGGCCTGGACTTCATGGGCATGGAGTCCAACTCCACCCGCGTGTTTGCCGTGCAGCTGCGGCGAGCGGCGGAGCTCGGCATCCCGTTGCGGGTCCACGCCGGGGAGAACAGGGGCTATCCGGAGAACGTGCGGATTGCTGTGGAGACGGTGAGGAACGCGGGGGGCACGCTGCGTGTGGGTCACGGGCTCTACGGCGGTGACGACGCCACTCTCCGTCTGCTGGCGGAGACCGGCACGATCGTCGAGTTCAACCTCAACTCCAACCTGGCCCTCAACAACATCCAGGCAGCCTCGCAGGTGCCGCTGGTGCGGTATGTGGAGGCAGGGGTCCCCGTGGTACTCGGGACTGACGGCTACGGGATGTACGGCACGTCGCCGTCGCAGGAGATCGCCGCGGCCGTCCGTGCGGGCCTCGGCGCAGACGGGTTCGCTCACATTTCCCGCACCGAGGAAAAGGTGCTCGGCGCTGTCGGACGCGTGCCGGCGTTTGAGGTCCCGCCCGATGTCCCTGGTACGCGCTACACACCGGAGGTCACGGCGCGCAGACAAGCCGCCAAGGCGGCCACCCGCGCCGCGCTGGAGGACCGCCTGGCAGAGCTCTCGATTCCGCTGCTGGACGACCCAGGCGCGTGGATTGGAGGGCGCAAGGTGCTGTCCGTCGGCGGCGCCTGGAAGAAGAGCTGGGCCCGTGTGTCCGGACCCCAGCGCGTCGCGGTGGAGGCGGTGTTGGCGGAGGTTCTCGGCTCGCTGGACCCCACCGCGTGGGTGGTGGTCAGCGGCGGTACCAGCGTCGGAGTGGAGGGCATTGCAGGCCGAATCGCCAAGGGACTGCGTCTGGAACATTTGGGGACACTCGTCGCCAGCTCGCCGACCGACGGGCTGGTGGCCGACGCGGCCACCGTCGTGGGGGCGACGCTGTTCGACAAAGCGGCGGGACTGTATGAGCTGGTGGCTCGCCACGGTGGTGTCTGCCTGTTCATCGGCGGTGGGAACATCGTCAGTGACGAGATTCAGACGGCCCGAAATCTGCGTCTTCCGTATTTCCTGATGGCTGGCCCAGAGGGGGCCGCGGGCACCCACGCGCGCCAGGAACCCCACCGGGCGTTTTCCACCGCGCAGGAGCTGCTCAGCCGGTTGGCGGTACCCGAGCCTGTGGCGCCGTTGTGGCGACCCGGCGTGAACCCCGCAGTGGATGTGGTGGTCGCGCGCGACGGCGCGGTGCTGCTTGTTCGGAGGGACGTCGACGCGCCGTGCGAGCCGGGAAAGTGGGCGCTGCCCGGTGGCTTCGTGGAGTCGCCCGCCGCGTGGGATCAGCCGTGGCAGCCCGGGGCGGAGTCACTTCGACAGGCCGCGCGAAGGGAGCTGCTCGAGGAAACGGGGCTCGCCTACGACGGCAAGCTCGCCCTGGTCGGCTCCTTCGAAGGCGGCGGGCGCGACCCGCGGGACAGCGACGAGGCCTGGGTTCGCACGACGGTCTTCCTGGCCTCCTGCTCCGGCGAAGTCGGTGTGCTGATGGGCGGCGACGACGCCAGCGACGTCGGTTGGTTTGCCTGGAACGCGCTGCCGCCGCTGGCCTTTGACCATGGGCGGATTCTCGCGCTCGCCGCCGACCAGCTGGGCGGCCACCGGAAACTCCAGTAGCCATCCTTCTCCGGCTGATCGAGTTGCCGATCCCGACGTGGACTGCCTCAGTGGCGAGATCGGCAAGTTGGCCCGGTCCGTGCTCAAAGGCGTGGCAGCACATTCGTCTCCGACTGCGGAGACCGGAGGATACCCATGAAGCGCTCAACCCTGATTCTGATTCTCGCCACCGCCGCCCTGGCGGCTGCTTGTGGCGACACGGGAACGCCTGAGGACGCGGCGGCCCCCAACCTTGATGTGACCGATGGCGACGTGACCAAGGTGGAGCCCGGCAAGGCCGACTCCAGCGCCGAGGCCGTCTTCGTGGACATGGAGTTTGACGGTGAGCTGCTGGCGAGCTCCGGCTTCAACGCCAAGCGCCACATCGACGAGCAACTCCTCTACACCATCGGGCACCTGAACGGCTCGCGGGCGGTGGGTCGCCTGGACAAGGTCGTCCTGAGCAACGTCAAGACCGAGGCGGCTGGCGACGCGACGCGCATCACCTACACCGCCAGCCTCCAGGTGGCCTGGGGCAGCAAGACGAACGTGCCGTCCGAGTATGTCTTCATGCTCCCGCGCGACGTGCGTTTTGCGGGCCTTGAGGAGTTCACGAAAGAGTACAGCCACGACTGCGTGGACTTCGGCGCTCACGACGTGGACACCGGTAGCATGTGGTACTACTACCGCCCGTCTCGCCGAGGCTGCCAGATCAAGGACAGCCACATCGTCACGACGACGGCGCAGGTCACGGTCAGCGCCGTCAACACGACGGGCAAGTACCCCGAGTACCACAAGGTCTGGGAGGACGGGACGCTCAACGTCGTCGCCGTGTTTGGCAAGTACGAGGATGGCAAGACCACTGACGCGGACGCCGGCATCGCCGCGTACAACCGCTTCCACACCGAGATTCAGCGCGCCCTGTCCCGGCATGGTCTGACCACCGCCCCCGCTGACCTCGGCAGCCGTCCGGGCGTGGACGCGCCGGAGATTCGCTACGAGGCCATGATCGACGGGGACCACCGCGTGGTCGTGACCGCGCTGCTCGTGGACAACATCCGCACCGCGCCCCGCGCCTTCAACGAGCGCTACGCTGAGCTGAGCAAGGACGCCGACCTGGTCGTGTACAACGGCCACGCCGGTCTCGGGGCCAACATCCGGGCGCTGGCCCGCAAGGGCTCCTGGGTCGAGGGACAATACGCCATCATCTTCATGAACGGGTGCGACACCTACGCCTACGTGGACAGCGCCCTGTTTGACGCCCACGCCGCGGTCAACGACGACGACGACAAGGGCACGAAGTACGCGGACCTGGTCACCAACGCGCTGCCGAGCTTCTTCCGCAGCATGCCGGCGGCCACGATGGCGCTGGTCAAGGGTCTGATGGCCTTTGACGACCCGCGCACCTACGAGCAGATGTTCCGCGACGTGGACAGCTCCCAGGTCATCCTGGTCAGTGGTGAGGAGGACAACGTCTTCGTGCCGGGCATGGACGACGACATCACGCCCGTGGACAGCTGGACGGGCCTGGCGCTGGGCGGCAAGGTCGCCAAGAACGAGGAGATTCGCTTTGAGACGCCGGAGCTGCCCGCGGGCACGTACACCTTCCTGATGGAGGGCACCGGCGACGCCGACCTCTACGTGCGCATCGGCGACGCGCCGGACCAGCGCAAATTCGACTGCCGCCCGTTCAAGGCGAGTTCGTCGGAGACCTGCCAGGTGGAGATCACGAGCCCGACCGTCATTCACGGCATGGTCCGCGGTTGGGACGCGAGCTCGGACTTCGACCTCGTCGGCTCCGGGGAGTAGCGCCCACGGGTAGACTGCCCGGCCGTACGTCGCTACCCTCACACGGTAGCCTCACGACGACAGGACAGTCTCCTATGCACATGTCGATCTCGCGGTGTGCGGCCCACGTGGCCGCGCCCGCCGTTCTTGGTCTCCTCGCGACGCTCCTGATCGCTGCGCCCGCCGCGAGCCAGACGCGCATCCTGCTCATCCCGCAGGATTCCACGGCGGCCATTCGCCCCCAGATTGCCACCGTCGAAGAAGAGAACGACTGGGTCGTCACTGCGATGGACCAGGGGCTCGGCAACGCCACTCTGGAGACGCTGTCGCAGCACGATGTAGCCATCGTCTGGACGAACAACGGCCTCAATGACACGCAAGCCGTGCAGGCCGGCGACGCCCTGGCGGACTTTGTGGACAGCGGTGGCTGTGTCATCGAAGCCGTCTTCAGTCAGTACTCCACGAGCTTCGACATCCAAGGCCGCTGGCGTTCCGAGAACTACTCCAATGTGGTTGCGGGAAGTCAGGGCATCTACTCGTCCGGCGACATTGGCGCGCGTGCCCAGCCCGATCATCCCATTCTCGAAGGGGTGGCGACGATGGGCGCGCAGAACTACCGCACCGGAACGTCCACGCTGATGGAGGGCTCCGAGCTCGTCGCGAGCTACGGCGACGGGCAGATTCTCTCCGCGGTTCGCGAGGACCAGTCGGGGCGGGTTGCGTGGCTCGGGTTCTACCCGCAGCAGCCGCAGCAGCTGCGCGGGGACTGGCTTCGACTTCTCGCGAACACCATCAACTGGTGTGCGGTGTCCACGCGGGCCGATGCCGGTGGGCCCTACGACATTGTGGAGGGGCAGGAAGCGCTGACGCTGGACGGGTCGAACTCCTCGGGGGATCTGGTCTCCTACGCGTGGGATCTGGACGCCGACGGACAGTTTGACGACGCCACCGGGCCGGTGGTCGCGTACGATCCCTTTGGGCTTGACGGCCCGACTGAGCGCGAGGTTTCGCTCCGGGTTGTGAGCGTGGACAACGTCGTCAGTGAAGACACGACGGTGATTCGCGTGGCCAACGGCGCGCCCCGCATCACCTCGGAACCACCCGACCTCGCGGCGATTCGGAACCGCTACATCTACCGGGTGGAGGCCACCGACCCTGCGGGTGAAGCGGACCCGCTGACCTACGTGCTGGTCGCCGGCCCGGAAGGCGCCCGTTTTGACGACAACCAACTGAGCTGGACGCCCGCGCCCTCCGACCGTGGAGAGATGTTCTTGTTCCGCATTGCGGTGACGGATGACGACGGTGGGCGCGTCGAGCAGAGTTGGAGCCTCGTCGTTGTGGTGCTCGACGCGGATGGGGACGGTGTCACCGACGAGCTGGACAACTGCCCGGATACGCCCAACCCGGAACAGGCGGACAACGACGACGACGAGGCCGGGGACGCCTGCGACCCCGACGACGACAACGACACCGTGCTCGACGTCGACGACAATTGCGTCTGGGTGGCAAACACCGACCAGCTCGACCTGAACAACAACAACATCGGCGACGTTTGCGAACTCGACCTGGACGGCGACGGGGTGCTCAACGGGGCGGACAACTGCCCGAACAACCCAAACGCCGATCAGTCCGACATCGACGACGACGGGTTTGGTGAGCCGTGCGATGACGACGACGATGACGACGGGGTCCTGGACCTGCCCGACAATTGCCGTCTGGTGTCCAACGTCGACCAGCTCGACACCGACGGGGACAACATTGGCGACGCCTGCGACGACGACGACGACGACGACGACATCCTCGACGGCGATGACAACTGCGTGCTCGTCGCGAACAACGACCAGGTCAACACCGACAACGACGACCTGGGCGACGCCTGCGACGACGACGACGACAACGACGACGTGCCGGACGTGGACGACAATTGCCAGTTTGAGCCGAACACGGACCAGCTCAACAACGACCGCGATGACCGCGGTGACGCCTGCGACGACGACGACGACAACGACAACGTGGTGGACTTCCGCGACAACTGCCCCTTCACCGCGAACCCGCGCCAGACCGACAGCGACGTGGACGGCGACGGCGACGAATGTGACGACGACGACGACGGCGACCTTGTGCTGGACGTGGACGACAATTGCTCGCTGGCGCGCAACCCGGGGCAGGAAGACAACGACGAGGACGGAGTTGGCGACGTCTGCGACGCCGACGACGACAACGATGGGCGGCTCGACGAGGCCGACAATTGCCCACTCATCGCCAACCCGGACCAGGCTGATGTGGACCGGGACGGCGTGGGCGACGCCTGCGATGTCGACAGCGACAACGATCTCATCGAGGACGGCGACGACAACTGCCCGCTGGTGGTCAACTCGGACCAGCGCGACAACGACGACGACGGCGAGGGCGACGCGTGCGACTCCGATGACGACAATGACAACGTCCCAGACGAGGACGACAACTGCCGGCTGACGCCCAACGCCGACCAGGCCAACATCGACGGCGACCTCTTTGGCGACGCCTGCGACGACGACAGCGACAACGACACCATCCCCGACGGGCAGGACAACTGCGCGCTGGTCCCCAACACCGATCAGGCCGACCTCGACGACGACGGCCAGGGGGATGTGTGCGACACGGACATGGACAACGACGGCGTCGTCAACGCGGCGGACAATTGCCCGAGGGACGCGAACCCGGGCCAGGAGGACAACGACCTCGATGAGATGGGGGACACATGCGACTTTGACGATGACAACGACCTCATCTTCGATGGCTCCGACAACTGCCCGTTGGTGGCCAATCCGTCCCAGCGTGACTCCGACGACGACGGCCTCGGCGACGCATGCGAGGACGACAGGGATGGGGATGGCGTGCCCAACGCCGACGACAATTGTCCGAGCGACGCGAACGAAGACCAGGAGGACCAGGACGACGACGGTGTGGGTGATGTCTGCGACGACGACGTAGACGGCGACGGGTTCGATGACGAGAACGACAACTGCCCCATGCTCGCCAATCCGTTGCAAGAGGACATCGACGAGGATGGCATCGGGGATCCGTGCGACCCGGACGACGACAACGACGAGATCGACGACCTCCGCGACAACTGCCCGTTCACACCCAACACCGACCAGGTCGACACCGATGGCGATGGCTTTGGTGACGCGTGCGAGGATGACGTGGACGGAGACGAGGTCCTGGACGGGGACGACAATTGCCCCCTGGTTCCCAACGCTGGGCAGGAGGACAACGACAGCGATGGCGTCGGCGACCCCTGTGACGACAACGACGACGACGACGCAATCCTCGACGTGGACGACAATTGCCCGTTGCTGGCAAACCCCGACCAGGCGGACAATGAGGGCGACGGCCTCGGCGACTTGTGCGACGACGACGACGACAACGACGGTGTCGCCGACACCGAAGACAATTGCCCACTGGACGCAAACCCCGGCCAGGAGGATCTCAACACCGACCTCGAGGGCGACGCCTGCGACGAGGACATCGACGGTGACGGGGTCCGCAACGCACCCGACAACTGCACCGAGATTGCCAACCCGGATCAGGCGGACGGCGACGGAAACGGCATCGGTGACCTGTGCGACGGCCTCGTGGACGAGAACAACGGCGAGCCGGACCCCGATCCCGAGGACGCGACGACGGACCAGATCACGGGGACGGGCTGTGAGTGTTCCGCAGTAAGCCGCCCCACCCCGTGGTGGCGCCTCATCCTGCGTCGCTGAGGCCGCGTCGGTTGGGCTGGGACGACATCAAGGGCCGCGGTGCGCAGCTGGCAGAGGGCCTGTTCACGAGCGCGTGGTCTGTGGGCGAGCTCGCCTACATCATGCGCCGGCCGCAGGACCTGCTGCACGACGCCTACCGCGACCGTGTGCTCGAGCGCGTCGCCACGCATGGGCTCTATGAGCACTACCCGCAGGAGGTGCAGACCGTCCGGCTCGGACGCTCGGGCGAGATTCGTCTGACGAACCCGTTTGTCCGGGTGGGGCGCGGCGGCAGCGACGACGTGGTCGCGCAGATGAGGACCGCGGCCCGGCCCCGGTCCCGGTCGCTGTTGGTGGTGGGGCACTGTTACGGCGTACCGTACCCCTCCTGGATGGAGAGCTACTTTGGGCTGCGCGAGTTTCCGGCGTGGGATGTGGTCTACAACAAGACCAACAACCACTACCCGGGCAGCTACGCCACCTGGCCGGGATTTGGGCTCATCAGCCCGCAGCTCTCGCGTGTCATCGAGAACATTCAGTCGGCGATCGTGGGCCTGAGAACCTTGGTGCGCAGCCTGACGCACACGTTTGAGTACGACCAGGTCGCGCTGCTCGGCTACTCGATAGGCGGTCATCTGGCCCTTCATGCTGCCCATTGTCAGCAGCTGGACAAGCTCGTGCTCTATTGCCCGGTGACCAGCCTGCGGGCGACGGTGGAGCGGCTCGGACTCATGGGCGCTCTCCACGGGCCCATGGAGCGGACGATGCGGCGACTGCGCGACTCGTTCGACCTCGCGGACCTGGACCTGCTGGACCCGCTGCGGCACGAGCTGCTCGTAGAACCGGACAACGTGCTGGTCGTGGTGCAGGAGCGGGACGCCATGGTGGACCCGCGCCAGATCGACGCATTGGTGGCGCGCTACCCAGCCATTCGTACGGCCCGTTTTGGCGGGACCCACGTGTACCAGGGGGAGCGCGATCGCGCGCTGCGGACGATCAAGGGATTTCTGGCGGAGTGAGCTTTTGGGCGCGCCGGCGCGCCCCGGTGAGCTTCTACCAGCGCGTGATCAGGGTCACGGTGCCGGGGCCCACACCCACGGAGGTCGTCTCGGTCTCGTCGCTGGGTCCGGATGTGAGGTCCAGGACCAGAAGCACCGTGCCCGTCACCAGAATTGCGGCGCCAAGGCCGCCCACGATGAGGACTGTGTTCTGGGCGGACTCGGCGTCGTCCCGCAGGGAGTTGCGGTCTCCGTCGCCGGTGAGAATGGCCGACTCGAAATCGTCGATGGCCGGGCCGGCGACCGCTGCGTCCAGGACAAACGCCGTGCCCACGGTCAGCGCGCCGAGGCCCAGTGTCGTCCAGGTCGCGATGCCGACGCCGCCGGACTCCTGGGGTACCGGGTCGGGCTCAGGCCTGGCGACGGTCATCTCCACCGACAGCGCGGCCTCCGTGCGGCCCAGGGAGGTGATCTCCACTGTGGTCTCTGCCGATTTGTCCATCAGCGTGCCGCGCACGACGTGCTTGCCCACAGGCAGTACCAGCTCTCCGCATTCCTGCTCCTCGCCCCCGTCCACGCTGACGCGCATCTCGGCGGGGGTGCAGGTCAGCACGAGTGTGCCAGGGCAGCCCTGTTTCATGTCCACGCGGTATTCGTCCACCTTGGCCCGAACGGCGCTCGGTGATGGCTCCGACATGGCTGGCGCCTTGAGCGCCTTGGCGTACGCCTCCTCCGCTTTGGCGCACTGCCCGTTGCGGAAGTAGGCGCGACCCAGGTTGAGGTAGAGGGCGTTGAGCTCACCGAGCGCGAGGGCCGACGTGAGCAGGTCGATGGCCGCGCCGAACTCCTCCTGCTGGTAGGCCTCCGTCGCTTTTGCGTACAGCTGCACCTGGGCGTCTGTGGGTTCGGCTGTCTCCTGGGCGACCACCGGGGTGGCGCACACGCAGACGGCGAAGAGGGCGAGGGCGGCGACGGGGCGTCTTGTCATATCAGTCGAGGATTCCGATCTTCTTCTTGCGCTCGTCCTCGATGAATCCGAGGCCCGGCTTCTTCTTCGGGGTTTTGGCACTCTCGGCGGGTGCCTTGTCTGACTCGGTCTTCTTCCTGGGGGCCCGGCGGGCCTTACCGGCGGACGCCGCCGGTTTCTCCTCCGCGCTCGCCTTGGCCCCGGAGTTGGCCGCGTCGGCTTTTGGTGCTGCGACGGGCTCGTCGGGGACATCTGGCGCACGGGGGGGGGGCCGCCACGACCTCTGGCGTGGGCTCGGACCCATCCGGCGTCGGGGTGGCGGGCGTCGCCGGCGCCTCACCTGGCGTCGGGGTCGCGGCCTGAACTCCGCGCGAACCTTCCGGCGCCGTTTTGTCTGGCAACAGGCTGGTTACGACGATCGCGGCGAGCACGCCCCCGAGGAGCAGCGCCGTGGCCGACAGGCCGAGGAAAAGAGCCCTGGGACCGCCCGATGGCTTCTTCACCACCGAACCCTGGGACGGCTTGGGTGCGGGCACCGCCATGGGGACGCTGCTGGAGGGTTGCACCACGCCGTCCAGCGTCTCAGGCGCGATGTTGCCGGGCGTGTGGGGCATCTCCACGCGGTGGACTGCGTCGCTGACGATTACGATCTGCAGCGTCTCCGGGGAGACGGCCTGAAGCGCGTCACGAAACTCGCCAGCGTTCTGGTAGCGCTCGTTGACGTCGATGGCCAACGCTTTGCGGACCACGGGTCCCAGGACGCTGTCGAGGAGGATGGAGGGGATCTGCAGGTTTCCGCTGCAGTGCGCCATGATGCACTGGTACGGGTTTTCGGCGTCGACCGCCGGCTGCCCTGTGAGGCACTCCACGAAGATGAGCCCCATCTGGTACACGTCCAAGGCGGGGGAGATCGCGTGGTGTTGGGCGTACTCTGGCGCCAGGTACTGGGGTGTTCCAATGCGCGCGTTGGTGCCGGTCAGACGATTCTGATCGTCCATGGCAAACGCGCAGCCAAAGTCGAGGATGCGCAGCGCCTCGGCCATCGTGCCGATGCCCGTGAGGAACAGGTTGCCGGGCTTCAGGTCGCGGTGGACGATGCCCTGATCGTGCGCAGCCTGCAGTCCGTCCAGACAATGGACGAAGAGGTTGCGCACGCGCATCGGCTCCATGGCCCCATCTTCGACCAGGTAGTTGAACAGCGGCTTTCCGTCGAGCAGCTCGAGCACCATATAGGGCTCGGCCTCGGGCGTGACGCCAAAGTCCAGGATGTTGACGATGCCTGGATGGCGAATCTGGGCGGCGGTCTTGGCCTCGCGGAGGAAGCGCTGGACGAAGACCTCCGGATCGGCTGCGCGCATACTCAGCACTTTGATCGCCACCGGCTGGTCCAGGTTGATCTGGGTGGCGCGGTAGACGATGGCGAAGCCACCAGTACCGACGACGCCGTCAATGCGGTAGCGCCCGTCGATCATGGTTCCGACGGCCTTTCGCAGGCCTGTTTGCGTCGCCTCCAGATCACTCATGGGCGTCAGCGTACGGTCAGACTGTGGGATGGTCAATCCAAGCCCGTTTGGGCGGGGGCTCCTGCGCGGGGGAGCGGGTGATTGCCGAGCAGCTGGCGCCCAAAGAAGTTGGTGATGGTTCGGTACACATGCAAGCGGGTTCCTTTTCCCCGCAGCCCGTGGGCCTTGCCGGGGTAGACCATGAGCTCGAACGGGATCGATGCCGTTTGAAGCGTGGACATCAGGCCCAGAGAATTGTCGAAGAGGACGTTGTCGTCGGCCATGCCGTGGATCAGCATGAACGGGCGGTCGAGCCCGGTGGCGCGGGGCAGGACCGACGAGCGCTCGTAGACCTCGGCGTTGTCCTGGGGCTTGCCGATGTAGCGCTCGGTGTAGTGGGTGTCGTAGAGCCGCCAGTCGGTGACGGGCGCCACGGCGACGGCGGCCGCGAAGGGCGTGTCGGGTTCCATGATCAGCAAGGCGCTCAGGTACCCGCCGTAGCTCCATCCCCAGACGCCGATGCGGTCCGCGTCCACCCAGGGGACCGAGGCCAGCCAGCGCGCGCCGGCGACCTGATCTTCGACCTCGATGTCACCAAAACGGTTGTGGAACGCGCGGTTGAAGGCGCGGTCACGGCCGCCGACGCCCCGGTTGTCGAGTGTGAAGACGGCGAAGCCGCGCTCGGCAAGGTAGAGGGTGTAGGCGTCCCCTCCGAACGCGTCGCGGACGATCGGGCCGGTGGGTCCGCCGTACGTGTAGACGATGACGGGGTACTTCACGCCGTCCTGTCGGTCGAATGGCTCCACGAGCCGCCCGTTGAGAATGGTCCCGTCGCTGGCTTCCA
Source organism: uncultured Pseudomonadota bacterium (assembly GCA_937890335.1). Taxonomy (GTDB): domain Bacteria; phylum Myxococcota_A; class Bradymonadia; order Bradymonadales; genus CALBXO01. The sequence goes on from CALBXO010000245.1 coordinate 17,878, forward strand.
CCTCGACAAAGCTCACCTTGGGTTTGCGCAGGCTGCGCCACTCCTCGGCTGGATTTGGATCGAGTTGAAAGACCTCGTCACCGGTGTCCGTGCGGACCGTGACCGTGATGGGGGCGAATGTGCTCGAGTGGTAGTCGAGCATCCGCTTGGCGTCGGGGGACATGCTCACGGAGTGGTAGCCCGGCGCCTTGGTCACCTGTGCGGACGTGCCGGGGTTTTCCAGGTCTGTGGCGAAGAGATGGGCGCGCAGAGCTCTGTCCGTCGAGCGCATGTAGAAGACGCGGTTGCCGCCGACCCCAGACAATCGGGTCACCGGGTCCGGGCCGCGGGTCAGCTGGGCGATCTCCGTGCCGTCTGCGGCGTGCAGGTACAACTGCCGCACGCCGCTCTTCTCAGACGGCCACAGAAAGCGCCCGTCCGGCAGGAAGCGCAGATCGTTGTGGAGCTCGACCCAGGCGTCGTCCCTGTCTTCCACGAGGGTCTTGAGGTCAAAGTCGGGCGCCACGCCGCGGCTGAGGCGGAGTCGCTTCTGATCGCGGGACTGCCACTGGACCGTCAGGTCGTGCGTGCGATCCCAGCCGACGCGGGCCAGGTATCCATCTTCCTCTGGGAGGTCGACCTCCACGCAATCACCGGTCAGGTGCTCGCGAACATGCAGCCGGATCTTGGCGTTGTCCTCGCCCGCAGCCGGGTAGCGCTGCTCGTACAGCTCGGTGCCCTCGGCGTGAATCCGCGGCCGCACCTTCACGCCGACGCTGGACTCGTCCACCTCGGTGTACGCGAGAAACTTCTCGTCCGGCGAC
>CALBXO010000246.1 GCA_937890335.1 uncultured Pseudomonadota bacterium
TACGCAGCCGACCCGACACACAAGCGACGTATCTTCGCCCTCAAGGCGCGCGACGCATCCACGGACACAGTGACGGCGACGCTCGGCGGCGACATGCGGTTCTTTGCGCGACCCGAGGACGGCGGCACCGTCGACCCGGATCTCGCGCGCCGCGCGTTCGAGACCAAGGAGATCGGCAAGATGATCGGGCCGTTCAAATCCGAGAAGGGGTGGCACCTCCTGATGGTCACCGCGCGCCGCCAGCGACACGAGAAGACGTACGAGGAGGTCAAGCAGGCGATCGCCAACCGGCTCTTCCGCGAGCGCCGCTCCATTGCCGAACTCGACTTCGTCCAAAAAACAAAGGCGAAGGCGAGGATTGATATCCGAGACGAGTTGTTGGACAAGGTACCCGACCCGCCGGCGCCGGACGCCGGCACCGGAGGACCCAACCACGGAGGCGACCACTCGCCGTGAGCTCTTCAGAACGTTCCTACATGCGCCGCGCCCTGGGCGTCGCGTCCGTTGCCCTGATCGCCCTGGTGTCCGTTGACGCCGTGCACGCCGAGATCATCGACCGCATTGTCGCCAAAGTGAACAGCGAGATCGTGACGCTCGGCGAGCTCAAACGCGGCTCCGGCCCCTACCTGCTTGCCTTCGGAATCGAGCCCGAGGGCCTGGATGCACGCCCCGACGCCGACAAGGTCTACGGGCAGATCCTCGAGGACATGATCAACACGCGTCTGCTGGTGCAGGAGGCGCGCACGCTGCAGCTCGAGGTCGGCGAGAACGACGTCGACCAGTGGATCACCAACATCACCAGTCGGCAGGGTTTGACGGAGGATCAATTCAAGACCGCGCTCAAACAGAAGGGCATTCGTTGGGGCGACTACCGCAAATACGTCAAGGACAACCTGCTCAAGTTTCGCGTCGTGCAGATCAAGGTGGCGTCCAAGGTGAAGATCAGCGACGAGGAGCTGGTCACGGCCTACATCGACCAACACAAAGAGGACCCGGGCGCGGGCATCAAGACCGTGGACATCAGCCACATCTTCCTGCCGATTGACCCGGACGCCAGCCCCTCCAAACAGGCCCAGGTCATGGACCTGGCCAACGCGACCTGGAAGCGGGCGGACGGCGACGGTGCCAAGTTTGCGGAGCTGGCAAAGGAAGTCAGCGCTGGCCCTACGGCGGCCGAGGGCGGCTTCCTTGGCACCTACCGCGAGGGGGAGCTTGGCCCGGAGATCGACACGGCCGTGTTCGTCACGGAGGCCGGCGGAATCACCAAACCCGTGCGCGTGTCCAAGGGCGTCCACATCTTCCGCGTTCACGATGTCCGCAGTGAGCGCGACCCCAAGGTAGAGAAGCGACTGCAGGCCCTGCGGGTCTCCATGCGCGAGAAGGAGCTCAACAAGCAGCTGGGCTCTTGGATCCAAGCGCTGCGCCAGAAGGCGTACGTCCGCGTCCTCCTCTGACTGCGCCCACCATGCCCACGACCCGACCCGTGGCGTCCAGAATCGGCCTCACGCTCGGCGACGCGGCTGGAATCGGCCCCGAGCTCGTGCTCAGGACCGCGGCGCCCCACGATCGCATCTACGGCTCCCGTCACGTCCTCCAATTGACGGCGCGACACTTCGGCCTGGCGCTGCCCTGCCCCATCGTCGATGTCAGCGGTTCGCTACCGGAACCGGTGCGCGCGGAGCTGGACGCCCTGACTGAGATCCCCTTTGGCGCGCCCTACGCCCCGTTTGGCCATCTTCAGGACGCTGCCTTGCGCGCCGCCATCGCGGACGCTTTGCGCGGCGAAGTAGACGGCATCTGCACGGCGCCTTTGCACAAAGCGCTGATGGGTCTGGCGGGCCTGCCGATCTCTGGCCACACTGAGATTCTGGGCGAACTGTGCGGCGTCGACCCAGTGATGATGCTCGCCGGGGACAAGCTGCGTGTCAGCCTCGTGACCACGCACCTGCCGCTTCGCGAGGTGCCAGACGCCATCACGGACACGGCCCTCGACCACACAATCCAGACCACGGCTGGGGCATTGGTGACGCAGTTCCGCATCGCACAGCCGCGGCTGGCGGTCTGCGGGCTGAACCCGCACGCAGGCGAGTCGGGCACCATGGGCAAGGAGGACGAACAGCGCATCGCGCCAGCCGTGGCCCGCGCGCGCGCGGCTGGGCTCGACGTGGTCGGCCCACTGCCTGCCGATACGCTGTTCAGTCGATTTGGGGGGGCACAGCCGGCGCCCTTCGACGCGGTGATCGCGATGTATCACGACCAGGGGCTCGTCCCCCTCAAGCTGCTGCATTTTGGCCGGGCGGCGAACATTACGCTGGGACTGCCCATCGTACGCACGTCCGTCGACCACGGAACGGCCCACGACATTGCCGGGACCGTTCTCGCGGACACTGGGTCGCTCGAGTATGCGCTCGAGCTTGCGCGTCGTCTCAGCCGGCAGCCATGAGGCTGTCAACCACCGAACCCCACTTGAGGTTCATCAGGATGGCGATGACGAAGGCGTAGATGACGAGGGACTCGATGAGCGCCAGGCCAAGGATGAACGGGGTGAAGATGCGACCGGACGCGCTCGGGTTGCGAGCGATGCCGTCCAGCGCGGCAGCCGCTGCCTTGCCCTGACCGAGCGCACCACCGAAGGCGGCGATGCCGATGGCGAGAGCCTGCGCGATCGCGGTCCAGCTGGCCACGGTGTGCAACGTGTCACCGCCGTCAGCGGCGAAGGCAACGGTACCAACAGTCATCACACCAAAGAAAGTTGCGAGGAAAAGCAGAGTCTTGCGGGTCATGGGTCCCTCCAATGGGTTTTGAATTCAAGTGGCGGCCGTCGCCGCCGTAAGTTCGTTAGTGAGCGTCGTGGTGCTGCTCTTCGAGCGCCAGGCCGATGTACACCATGCTCAGCAGGCAGAAAACCGCCGTCTGGACTGTGCAAACCAACATGCCGAGGACGAGGAACGGCACCGGAATGATCAGGAAGGTGAGCGCGAGGAAGATGGAGAGGACCTTGTGGTCCCCAATCATATTCCCCATGAGGCGCAACGCCAGGCTCACGGGCCGCGCGATGTGACTGATGAGCTCAATCACGAACATCAGCGGCGCGAGGAACCAACCCCACCAGGTTCCGACGGGGTTTGCCATGTGTGCGATGTGACCGAACCCATTGGTTCGGATACCCGCCACATGCGTTGCAACAAAGATGACCGCGCCCATGGCGAGGTTCAGGTTGAGACTCTCGGTAGCCGGCAGCATGCCCGGAACCAGGGCCAACCAGTTGGAAAAGAAGATGACCACGCCACAGGTGGCGATGAGCGGGAAGAACTTCCGGGTGTTCTTCTCACCCATGATGCCTTCCATGAGGCCCCAGATGGCCTCGAAGAAGAGCTCAAAGAAGGTCCGCAGGGTCAGCTTGTCGTCCGGGATCACCGCATCCTTGGTGTTGACCAGCTTGCCGCGCGCAATGAACACCAAAGTGAACAACACGCCCAAGCTCACCAGGAGCATCAGGAGCGGCGCTGTCGGCAACGTAGGGTTGCCGAGCATCGATGGCGCGATGCCACCGAGCGCGTTTCCGAGCGCCTCCAGGCTTTGATCCACACCGGGAATCAGGTGAAGGATGGTCTTGTCAGCCATCTATTCTCCATCGTCGTCATCCGCGTTGGAGGGGCCTGAAAACCCGACCCCCCTTTGCGGTCGTGGGGCCATTAACACGCTGCCGATCACAAGTCCAGCGACTACCGCCAGGTGTCCACCCGCGAAAGCAATTGGGCTTGCAGGGAGCCTGGTAAGCACCAGGAACATCACGGCCAGTACAAGGAGGACTTTTCCCCCCAGGATGACCGCTGCGAACGTCGCGCCGACGCCGCCAGCAAGGAGCTTGCGCATCAATCGGCGCAAAACCGCCACGCTGGTGAAGGACAGGAGCGCCCCGAAGAACCACCCGAGGCTGATCGACAGGTCGGCGGCGAAGGCTGTCAGCGCCGTGGAGGCGAACACGGTGACGACCATGACGCGCTCGAGCTTGTTGAGCAGCGGAGCGCCCGCAGGATCGGCGTCGAGCACCTCCTCAAAGTCCGCAAAGTCCTCGTCGGGCTCGTCGCCCTCCTCGGCCTCGATCCCACTGCCGTCCACTGGCGCCGCGAGGTCGTCCCCGGGCAACTCTGAGAGGAGCTCGTCGGTGGCCGATGCGCTCGTCGCTTCAGTTGGGATGTCAGGCGCCTTCGTCATCCGCAACACCTCGGCCGCGATCCTCGTCCGCCAGCTGCTTGCGATGCTTGCGAACAAGGCGGAACAGGTCCCGCGTCGCGGCCGCAAAACCCAGGAACATCAGAACGAGGGTCAGCAGCGGGGCCGTGTCGAATTGTTCATCCAGCCAGCTGCCGGCGAAGAATCCGATGAGGGCCGCGACACCAAACTCAATGCCGATGAAGCTGAAAGTGCCTGTCAGCCGCCACATCTCGGCGCGCGCGTCCGGATTGCCCTTCTCGATCTCGTCTGGGCTGGGTGGGAGCTCCTCAGACAAGGCTGTCGAGAGTCTCGCGTGCGGCGTCCAGGACCGCGTCGATGTCCGCGTCCGTGTGCGCTGCAGAGACGAAACCCGCCTCGAACGCGCTCGGCGCAAAGTACACGCCGCGATCGAGCATGCCGTGGAAGAAGCGGTTGAACAGCTCGCTGTCGGCCGTCTTCACCTCGTCGTACGACGTGGGCACCTGCGCGCGGAAGAAGACGCTGAACATGGCGCCAACGCACGTAGAACTGGCGGGCAGGCCGCGCTCCCGCGCGGCGTCACGGATGCCCGTGGACAGCCGCACCGCCATGGCGTTGAGCCGCGCGTAGAACGCGTCTCCGCCGTCCTGCAGATGCCGCAACATGGCCAGACCCGCGGAGACCGCCAAGGGGTTCCCCGACAGCGTCCCCGCCTGGTAGACCGGCCCGGCTGGGGCCATATGCGCCATGATCTCCCGCTTGCCACCGTACGCGCCCACCGGGAGCCCGCCGCCGATCACTTTGCCCAGCGTGGTGAGATCGGGGTCCACGCCGTAATACGCCTGGGCCCCGCCAAGGGCGACGCGGAACCCCGTCATCACCTCATCGAGGATCAGCAGCGCCCCATGCTCGGTGCACAACGCCCTGAGCCCCTGAAGGAACCCTTCCTCGGGCGGGACGCACCCCATGTTCCCGGCCACGGGCTCGACGATACAGCACGCGATGTCATCACCGTGCTGCGCGAAGATCTGTCCAAGCGCGTCCAGGTCGTTGTACGGGGCGGTCAATGTCGCCGCGGCGACCTCCGGAAGTACGCCTGGTGTGCCTGGAATGCCCAGTGTCGCCACGCCGC
>CALBXO010000247.1 GCA_937890335.1 uncultured Pseudomonadota bacterium
AACCCGCAGAAGATCCGCTCGACCATCGAGAACGCCGCCTTCGTCAACAAGCTCAGCGTGGAACACGGTGGGTTTGGGCAGTGGGTCGCGGACTGGGACCCGGACGACGTAGTGGGTCTCTGGGAGTATCTCAAGAAGCACGGTTCGCGCCTTGGTGGCGCGACGGGCCCGCGGGTGCTGCGCCATCTGGGCAAGGACACTTTCATCCTGACCAACGACGTGGAGGGCCATCTGACTGCCCAGGGCATCCTGACGGGCAAGGCGACCAGTAAGAAGCAGATGAAACTGGCGCAGGATGCCTTTGTGGCCTGGCGCAACGCGTCGGGACGGTCGTTCGCTGAGATCAGCGCCGTGCTCGCGTGCAGCTTTGGCGAGGTCTACCACTGGAACCGCTGACCCCCAGATAGGGGCCAGCGGTCAGGGCCGGCGGTCAGCGGCCAGCGGTCGGGTTTCTCACAGTGGGCGGACGAAGGCCTTGGGGTACGCCTTGTGGATGGCGGCGAGCTCCTTCTTGGCGTCGTCGGGGGCGAAGTACACACCCACCACGACTTCGTAGACTTCGTCACCGCTGGTGGCGACACGCGCCAGCACGGTGGGGTCGGTGACCGGCTCGTCGTAGTCGTAGATGCCGGCCATGAGGCCCAGCGCACCGTAGGGGATGCCGTCAAAGCTCTCGTTGCGCACCCGGTCTGCGACCTTCTTGTTGCGGCTGGCGGCGAGCTGGATGGTGTACAGGGGCGGCTTGGCGCCGCGGGCCTCCCGGACCTGCGTGTGGTTCGCGCCGTTGACCTTGGCGAAGAAGCGGAACGCCTCGGCGAGCGTCAGGCCGTCCTTGGTGTGGCAGTCCTGCCCGTCGCCGTTGCCGTTGCAGGCGCGGACCCAACCCAGGTCGTAGGACAGCGAGTCGTTGGGGTCATCCACGAGCGCTTGCATGCGGTAGACCCACGTGGCGCGCAGCCGGGTCTTGTCGGGGGTGTCAAAGGCGGTGCCGCGGGCGGTGACTTCTACGTTCTTGGTGGCGGCGTGCCACTGGGGCGGCATGTACTCGTCGTCGCCACAGGCGAGGGCCGGTACGGCGATCAGGGCGCTGAGGAGGACGATCGTGACGGCGGTCAGGGGGGCGGGAAAGCGGTTCATTTTGGCTCCTGGGCGTACTGTGTTGGGTGGAGGACCGTCGGGTCGCTTCCACACCAACCGCTATCGCATCCTCCGTGCCAAGTGCTTGGACGTCGTCGTGGTCGGGTTCTGTCCATCAAGTGCCACCGGGCGGCCCGTGGGTGTATTGTTATGGTAGATTGAAATCTCTCTCAGGGGACCTTGGTGTCGAAGGGGGTCGAGGTGCCCCACTGACCGGCAAATCGAGTCGCCACGTGCGCACCCCTGTACACAGTCGAATTCGATGGTGACGACGTCCGTCCGCGGCGTCGGGCTGGCCCGGCTCCTGCATTGAGGTCCCGCAGCCAGGAACTCACTGCTGTGTACGGAGTGTCACGATGAAAATGCTACTCGCCCTCGCCGTCTCCCTTGCCCTGATCGTCCCCGCCAGTACGTCCTTCGCAGAGGACATTGTGCCGCCCCTCACAAACGCCGATTTCGTGGGCGAGTGGAAGGTGGTCGGCAAGGCCGCCGCAGACAAGAAGCGCAAAGCGAACATCGAGGCCACGCTCGCAGACGAGAACATCCTCGTGCGCAACCTGGCCGACGACAAACTCGACGACGTTTCGGACATCTCCGACTACGTGACCATCGTCGCCGAAGGTGACTCCCTCCTGATCAAAACCCGCCGCCACGACTACAAAGGACCCACCGACGGGTCGAAGTTCACGGGCAAGACCAAGGGCGCCGACGAGACGCTGAAGATCACCCGCAAATTCAAGGGTCGGAAGATTGTGGAGACGGTGCACAGCAAGGGCGGCGTCCGCACCAACACCTTCAGCCTCAACGACGACGCCACCAAGCTCACCTGGACCACCACCATCAAGAGCAAGAAGCTCGAGAAGCCGTTCAAGTTCTCGGTCAGCTACAAGAAATAGGCGCCGTCACGTCGCCTCGACGCGCGGCTGTCAGGCCGCGCTGGTCTCCTCGAGCTCGCGTCCAGCGGTCTCGGGGAAGAGCCACAAGATGAGCCCAAGCGCCAGGATGAGCAGCACGGAGGTGGAAGCAACCACCGGTCCGTAGCCCGCATCCCGCGCGACCCACCCAATCAGAATCGGCGACAACACGTACGCCACCCGTCCAATCAGGTTGTTCGCCCATGCGAACGCATCTGCGCGGAAGTGCGTCGGGAAGAGTTCAGTGCCGTAGGCGTTGAGCACCGGCATGGGCGCGCTCACTGCAAAAATACCGAAGATGAGGGCGAAGGTCAGCGGCCACTGGCCGTGCAGCGTGTAGCACAGCGCGACGCCCAGGGCGCTGAGGCCAAAGATCAGCACGGAGCCGCGTCGGCGTCCGATCTTGTCCAGCAGAAATCCCGCCAGAAAGATCATGGGCATGGACACCAGCGCTGCGATCGTGATGGCCAGGGCGACCTGCTCGTCGGTCAGCGAGCGCTCGTTGACCGCAAAGTCCTTCCAGAACGCGATGACGGAGTTGGTGCACCCGTACACGAGGGTCCAGATGAGGCCGAGCTGCAGGACGCGCTTGAAATGCGGGCTGCGGGTGATGGCGAAAAAGTCGCTGGGCGGCCGGTTCTTTATCTCTTCGAACCGCTTGCTCTCCTTGAGTCCGGTGCGCGCGAACGCCAGGAGAACGAGCGGGATGATTCCCACGAAATAGACCGAGCGCCATCCGTACTCAGTCTTGAGGAGCATTGGCGTCACACCGGCACACACGACGCCGCCAATGGCGGACATGGCCTGCAGAGCGCCGATGACGAGTCCGCGCCTGTGCGCTGGAAACTCCTCCGCGGCGTAGACCATGCTCAGCGCCCACTCGCCGATGAGGAACGTGCGCGCCACCAGCTGCGCCAGCGCGAACATATAGGGGTCTGAGGTGAGCCCGGTCAGGAACGTGAAGACGGTATAGCCGGCGATGGTGATGCTCAGCACCCGTCGCCGCCCCCACACATCCGCCTTGCGCACCAGGAACCACGCGGCGATGGTCCCCACGTTGATGACGGCGTAGAGCAGGCCACCCTGAAACCTGTCGAGGCCCATCTCCAGGCGCAGCGCCGGCAGCACCTGGCTGAGCGCCACAAAGTCGTAGCCCTCGAAGATCGTGGCGACGCTCAGGAAGAACAGCAGCTTCCAGCGGTAGGAGTTGCCGCGGTCAGTGTCGGCCATGGGCCCCTGCGGAGTGGTGCGGGCGTCTCGCCTGCGGGTGGGCGCCTATGGTAGATCGCAACCATGACCCAGCCCAATACCCATCTCGGAATCGACGCTGAACTCTGCGGGACGCCCGTGGAGCTCGGCCCCGGTCGCGCGACCGTGTCGTTCACGGCCACTGCGCGGATGTCCGCCGACGCCCGTGGCCTGGTCCACGGCGGCTTTGTCTTCGGCCTCGCCGACTACGCGGCGATGCTCGCGGTGAACGACCCGAACGTGGTGCTCGGCGCGGCGGAGACGAAGTTCCTCGCGCCGGTACAGGTGGGGGATGTCGTCGTCGCGACCGCGTCGGTGACGGCGGAGAAAGGCAAGAAGCGGACGCTCGAGGTGAAGGCGAGCGTCGGGGACAAGACCGTGTTCGCGGCGACGTTCACCGCGTTCGTGCTGGCGCATCATGTGCTGGACGCCTGACCCGAGGCCACGGGGTCGTGCACCGGCAAGCCCAGCGCGCGCCCTTCGCCGTCAGGGGAAGTGCTTGTTCCAGTAGATGCGGCTCTGGCCGTCGTTGGCCATCACCACGTCGAGATCCCCGTCGCCGTCCAGATCGCCCACCGCGACGTCGTTGGACCGATCGTTGTCCCACGGCGTGTAGTCGTCCGCGAGCACGAAGCTCGTGTTGCCGACCTGCAGGTAGACCGTGTTGCGCTGGCGGTCCGCGCTCGCGAGCACAAAGTCCACGTCGCCGTCGTGGTCCAGGTCTCCCCGCGCCATGGCGCGCGTGCGCCGTGTGGTGTCTGGGACGTTGGTCGCCGTCACATCGGAGAAGGTTCCGTCCCCGTGGTTGAGGTGCAGACGGTTGCGCTGGCCCCAGTTCGCGACAAAGAGGTCCACGTCACCGTCGCCGTCAAAGTCGCCAAACTGTACATCCTGGGTGTTGTCGGAGATCCCCGGGATGTGAGTGGCGGTGACGTCTCGGTAGGTCAGGTCGGGCAGTTCGCGCAGCCACATCCGGTTCTGGGCTCCGGCAAAGCCGGCGAAGATGTCGATCTGACCGTCTCCGTCGATGTCCGTCACAGCCAGCGCCGACACGTTGCCCCGCGCCTCGTTCGGCAACGGAATGGCGCCCGTGACATCGCTGAAGATGGCCGTGTCGTCGTGGAGACCGTCGCCCAGGTTTCGGTACAAGCGGATGTTGTCCCAGTGGTAGTGGTTGGCGATGAGGTAGTCGAGGTCCCCGTCTCCGTCCACGTCGACCAGCACCTGGGAGAAGGTTTCGCGCTGGGTGTTGGTGGGCAGGGAGTCGCTGCGATCGACAAAGAACCCAGCACCATCATTGGCGTAGAGATAGTTGCGCGGCGCACAGCAGTCGTTGCGGTCCCCATCGCGATGGAAATTGCCGACGAAGATGTCCAGGTCGCCGTCTCCGTTGATGTCCGCCAGCTGGATGTCCCACGGTTTGTCATCGCGCTCGGAGCTCGGGAACCGCTCCTCGGTCACGTCGAAGAAGTGGCCTGACCCGTCGTTGAGGTAGATGCGGTCGGTCCCCCAGTAGTTGGCCTGGACCATGTCGAGATCGCCGTCGTTGTCGATGTCACCGAGCGCCACGCTCGTGGTGTTGGTGTTCTGCGTAGGCATGTACTCGTAGGTCTCGTCGGTGAAGTCGCCCTCGCCGTCGTTGATCCAGAGCTGGTTCTGGTGGGTGTTGTTGATGGCCATCAGGTCCGGGAAACTGTCGTCGTCCCAATCGCCGACGATGACCTCCCGCGGCCCGAAGACCCACACATCGTCGAGCCGCGGACTGGTCCGATCCTCGAAGATGCCCGACCCCACCCCGAGGTTCAGGAGGATGCGCTGCCGGGCGCCGTCCTCCCAGCTGGTCAGCAGATCAAAATCGCCGTCCTGATCGATGTCGGCGAAGTTGATCCCGGTGGTACGGCCCGTCTGGTCCATGGGGATGCGGCCAAAGGTCTGGTCCGTGTAGTGCCCCTGTCCGTCGTTGAGCATGATCCGGTCCTGTTGGCCGAGGTTGACGACGATGGCGTCGAGGTCCAGGTCGTTGTCCACATCCACGAGAAGGACGCCCTGGGTATTGCCGCCGCTGACCACAAAGTGACTGCCCGTGGCGTCCACGAAGGTACCTGTGCCCTCGTTGAGGTAGAGGCGGTTCTGCTCCTCGTCTCGGTTTCCGATCAGGAGGTCGATGTCACCGTCGCGGTCCACGTCGCCAACGCTGATGGCGTTGGATTTCTCGTTGATGTCGTGGAGGTTGCCGTCGGCGTACTCCCAATAGGCGCGGTTGCCGTTGAAGCCGTCCGGACCCTGGTTGATCGCGATGGAGTTGGGTCCGTCGTTGTCGGCCACGACGATGTCGAGTGTGCCATCGTTGTTTACGTCGGCGAGCGCCAGACCGCCGGGATTGCGCCAGCGGCTGTTGCCGCAATTGTTGTCGGGGCAGACGTAGTGGCGGGTGAAGGTGCCGTCGCCCTGGTTGCGCCACAGGCCCATCTGCCGGTCCTCGTGCCCGGTCAGGATGTCGATGTCTCCGTCAGCGTCCACATCGCCGGCGGTGGCGACCTTGATGCGGCAGTAGCTGCTGCTGTTCTCGCAACCGGGCTCGAAGCGTCCCAGATCGTTCATGGTGAATGTTCCGCTGCCGTCGTTGACGTACAGCCAGGCCTGCCCGTACGCGTCGTCGTATACGAAGGCGTCCCTGTCACCGTCGCCGTCGGCATCGAGCGTCACGGCGCCCCATTGGTCGAGCGATTCGGGCGGCAGCCGCCATCCGTCCAGGTCGAGCTTGAGGTCGAACCCGTAGGTGTACCCGCCGTCGAGTGTGTGGAAGTCCCCGTTGGGGTTGGTGGCGGAGACCGCGACATCACCTGTTGCGTGCGCGCCGGTGGTGCACGTCAGGATGGTCGGGCCCACATAGCGGATGTCTGTGCAGGGCACGCCGTCAAAGGTGATCTGGGCTCCAAAATGGAAGCCTGCGCCCACGACGGTGACGCGATCGTTGCCCAGCGCCGACCCAGTGTTTGGGATGACGTGTGTCACGGCGATGTCGGGCAGCTGCCCCCGCGCGATGTAGGTGAAGCCGTCCGCCAGCGTCGCTTCTTCGTCGTCGGGGTTCGTGACGACAACATCGACTGTTCCCGGGTCGTGCCCCGGCGCGCGGGCCCGGATGTAGGTGCCGCTGAGGACCTCACTGACGGGCGCCTCGACACCGTCGAACATGACCGTGGCCCCAAATTGGAAGCCGTTACCGAGGATGGTCACGTTGGTGCCGCCGATCTCGTCGCCGAAATTCGGCGTGATACCCACGACCGCGGGCGGCTGCCGCGGTGGAATGTACGTGTAGGCGGCGGGCAGCGTCCCGCGCTGGCCGTCCACGTTCTGGACGACGACTGCGGCGGGGCCGGCGGCGCCGTCTGGGATGGTACAGGTCACCACCTGGGCGGACACGAAGGTGATGTCGCCCGCCACGTTCGGGCCGACCCAGACCTGTGCGCCCGGCTGGAAGAAGTTACCCGAGATGGTCATCGTGCTGCCGCCGTTGAGGCCGCCGCTGGTGGGTGACACGCTGTCCACCCGCGGGGCCGGGACATAGGTGTACGAACCCTCGAGCGTGTCCTCCTGGCCGTCCGGGTTACGGACGGTGATGGCCGTGATGGCGGTGCCGGGTGGGCTGACGACGCTCAGCTGTCGATCCGTGAGGAACTCAACCTCGTCCGCGCGCGTCTGCCCAAACAGGACCACCGCGCCCTGCTGGAACGCGACGCCGTGAATCTGGACCTCCGTGCCACCGGCGGCCGGACCCTCGTCCGGGTCGATGGAGGTGAGCTGTGGGGGGGCCAGCCAAGTGAACCCGTCCTCGACGAGCGCGACCTGCCCGTCCGGGTTGGTCACCACCACATCCTGCGCCCCGTAGTTCTGGCCAGGCGCGGCCGGAAACGCTGCGGTGATGGTTCCTGCGTCCACGACGCGGACTTCGGCGGCGGGCTCGCCCCCGACGGTGACGCCGAGGCCGCTGACAAAGCGGGCGCCCGTGATCGTCACGCGCGTGGCGCGGGTGGCGGGGCCCTCGTTGGGGGTGATGGACGTGATCTCGGGCGGGGGCACAAAGAGGTAGCCGTCGCGGAGAATGGCCGACTGTCCGTCCAGGTTGGTGAGGACCACATCCGATGCGCCGGGATCGCCCGTGGGGGTCTCGAGCAAGGTGAGTTCCGGCGCCGGGACGCGCACATCGCCGGCGCGGCGCCCGCCCACCAGGACGAGCGCGCCGGGCGCAAAGCCGGTTCCGGTCAAGCTGGCCTGCTGGCCGCCTGCGGTGCTACCGCTGTTGGGTTCCACGCGCACCAGCTGCGGCGGATCGCCGAGCTCGCGCGCGTCTGTGAATGTAAACCCGTCCTCCAGTGTCGCCATCTGCCCGTCCGTGGTCACGGCGTAGACATTGACGCTGCCGGTGAACCCCGGCGGCACCGCCGCGGCGGTGCGAAAGCTCGCCAGGGTGCCGTCATAGGGCACAACCGTGCCCGCCGGAGACCGGCCAAAGAACAGGAGCATTCCCGGCTCGAAATTTGTCCCCTCCGCCTGGCCCCAGGTACCGCCCGAGTTGGGCCCCTGGGCGGGTAGGATCGCCGAGAGTGTCGGCGGGTCGTCCAGCACCTCGGCGGACAGGTACGTGAACGCCTGGTCCAGCGTGTCCTCCTGTCCCGCTGGGTTGACGACCCGCACGCCGACAAGGCCGGAGTCCCCCACGGGGAGGACGACGGTGAGCAGCGCCTCGCTGACAAAGGTCACCTGCGTGCTCTCTTCCTCACCAAAGTAGACCCGCGCGCCGGGGCGGAAGCTCGCGCCCTGCACCAGGACCAGGCTGCCACCGAACGACGGGCCACGGTTGGGCCGCACCTCGTTCACGTCAGGCGTGGGCACAAAGCTGAAGGACCCTGTGGCGACAGAGGTCTGCTCGTCCGGGTTGATGAGTGTGATGTCCACGGTGCCGGCGTTGGACGCCGGTGTGACGGCTTCCACGACACTCGGCCCGAGCACCTCCACCCGCGTCGCGGGCCGCTCGCCGAACAGCACCACGGCCCCCTGTTGGAAGTATTGGCCGCTGATGCTGACGACGGTGCCGCCGCCAACGGGGCCGACGACGGGGGCGATGTCGAGGATCGCCGGGGCCGCTACATACGTGAAGCCAAGGGCGAATCGATTGGACAGCCCGCTCGGGTTGGTCACCACCACGTCCCGTTGTCCGGGCTGGCCGGACGGTGTCACCGCGCGCAGCAGCCCTTCGCTGATGAACCGCACATCGGTGGCGGGGCGTCCGCCAATCAGCACCGCGGGCGTCGCCTGGAAGTTGCGGCCACTGATGACGATCTCCTCGCCGCCGGCCTCCGCGCCGGAATCTGGGGTGACGCCGAGGACCTCAGGTGTCCGCGCCAGCGGGTCGTGAACCAAGTAGGTGAAGCCGCCGCGCAGGGTGAACGTCTGGCCGTCGTCGTTCACCGCAGTGACATCTGCGGAGCCCGCAGGGCCGGCGGGCGAGACGATCTCGAGGTGTTCCTCGGAGATGAAGCGAACCTCGGCGGGCGTGCCCGCGATGAAGACGCTCGTCTGGGGCCGAAATCCGCTGCCCAGGACGCTGGCGACCGTCCCGCCGCGCTGGGTGCCGCGCGCCGGGACGAGCCGGTCGATGCTCGGCGGCGGGAGGTCGGAGTCCTGGGTGTACGTGAAGCTGCGCTGGAGCCGGGCCCATTGGCCGTCGCCGGCGACGACCTCGACATCTGCCACGCCGGGTGCGGCTTCAGGGGTGCTCACGCGCAGAAGGGTCTGTGCCACGGCGTCGATGCGCGTGGGGCGCCCACCAAAATAGACCAGCGTGAGGTCGTCAAACAGGGCGCCGGTGAGCAGCACCTCGGTGCCGCCGGAGGCGGGTCCGCTCGACGGGAGAACGCCTGTCAGCTCGGGCGCAGGGCCAAGGTCGTCCTCGGAGACGAAGTTGAAACCGTCGCGAAGGGTGTCCGATTGCCCGTCGCGGTTGACCACCGTCATGTCGGTGACGCCCGCGGGGCCACTGGGCGTGCGGAAGGTCGCGAGTGTGTCGCCCAGGACCACCACATCCGTCGCGGAGCGGCCGGCAAAGAGGACCCGCAGGCTCGGCTGGAAGTTGCTGCCGCGCAGGGTCACGCGCGTCCCACCGCTGGCGGGCCCGCGATCGGGCAAGACGGACGCGATCTCCGGCCGGTCGCCCTGTCCGATGCCCTCGATGTACTCAAACCCGCGCGAGAGCGTCGCCGTCTGGCCGTCCGTATTGGTCACGTCCACATCCGCGAATCCCTCGTCGCCCTCGGGCGTGGTCGTGGTCAGGAGGCTGTCGCCCGAGCGCTGGACCTGGGGCGCAGGCCGGCCGCCGACAAAGACGCGCACGCCGCTGGCAAACCCGGATCCGGCCACGCTGGCGCGCGTCCCGCCGAAGATGGAGCCGCGGTTGGGCGACAGGCTCGTGACGCGCGGCGCCGCGAGCTCGGCGTCCTCGGGCAGGTAGTAGGTGAAGCCGTCCGCCAGGGTGGCGGTGCCGCCGTTGCCGGCGGTGACCACGATGTCCACGGGTCCGGCGCTGCCCACCGGTGTCAGCACCGTGGCCAGGGTGGTGCTGATGACCGTGATGCCGGAGGCGGGGGACTGACCAAACCGCACGGCCAGATCCGCATCGAAGTGGGTCCCGTGCAGGATGACCCGGCTGCCTCCCGTAGTGGGGCCGGTTCCTGGCTCCACGGAGGTAAGTGTGGGGTCTTCGCCAATGCCGGTCCCAAACGTGAAGCCGCCCGGGATCACGGCGCTCTGCCCGTCGGGGTTTTGCACCACGACGTCGACGGCGCCTGTGGGCCCCGCCGGTGTCTCCACCGTCAGGTTCTGCGCGTCCACAAGGCCGAGCACGCGGCCGTTGCGACCGCCGAAGGACACCGACGCACCCTCGACGAAATTGTCGCCGACTACGCGCACGATGGTACCGCCGGCTTCCGGACCGCGCGAAGGAAGTACCTCCGTCAGCACGGGAGCCGGGAGGAAGTAGCG
This sequence comes from uncultured Pseudomonadota bacterium, assembly GCA_937890335.1. Classification (GTDB taxonomy): domain Bacteria; phylum Myxococcota_A; class Bradymonadia; order Bradymonadales; genus CALBXO01. The sequence continues at coordinate 10,338 of CALBXO010000247.1, forward strand.
GAAACCGTTGGCGAGTAGCGCGGTGTGTCCGTCTCCGCGGGTCACCTCGATGTCCGCTCGGCCCGGCCCGTCGGCCTGGGGGGTGACAAACGTCAGCCGTGAATCGTCCACGAACACTGTCTGCGCGGACGGTCGCCCGCCGACAAACACGGTGGTGTCCGCACTGAGCGCCGCACCGTCGAGGACGACGGGCGTTCCGCCGCGGACGAACCCGGAGTCTGGCTGCACCGCCTCCACGCTCGGCGGCACAACGCCATCCTCGGGCACATAGTAGAGAAAGCCGGGGTCCAGGTGTGCGGACACGCCGCTCGGGTTGACGACCTGCACGGACACGGGGCCGGCCGCGCCGGTGGGCGTGCGGGCCGACAGCGTGGTCGTGTTCACCCAGGTCACGCTGTCCGACCAGGTCCGGTCAAACCGGACGCGTGCGTCGGGGGCGAAGCCGAGTCCCCGCAGAACCACGCGGGAGCCACCTGCAGCGGGACCGCGGGCTGGGGTGACGGAAGTCAGCGCGACCTCACGGTTGTCGCCGATCCCGTCGGTGTAGAAGAAGCCTTCTTCCACAGTGTCCGTGCTGCCGCCGCCGTTGACCGCGACCACCTCGACCCCGCCGACTGCGTCACCGGTGGGTACGATGACCGACAGAGTTGCGGCGTCGTGGTAGGTGACCGCCGCGTCGGTCCCGTCAAAGGCCAGTGTGGTCGCGGGGTCAAACCCAGACCCGGTGACGACCGCGAATGTCAGGGTGTCGACCGCGCCGAAGGCGGGTGAGATCGTGTGGATTCGAATGGGCTCGCCTTCCTCGTCGACGTACTCGAAGCCACCGCGCAGCGTGGCGGCGCGCAGGTCCGGCAGCTCGACCTCGATGTCCACCAGACCTTCGTCGTCCGCGCCGGGGGAGGTGGCGGTGAGGGTGAATCCATCCACGAACCTGGAGTCGGCTTCCTCACCTCCGATTCGAACCGAAGCGCCGGAGACGAAGCCGGTTCCCTTGATGGTCAACTCCGTGCCGCCCACCAGGGCGCCGCGGCTGGGCACTGCGATGAGGACCAGCAATTGGTCGGGGTCTTCAATGGGCTCGAAGTACGTGTAGGCCGCGTCGAGCTCTGCGCTGGTCTCGTCCGGGAAGGTGACGCGGACCGCGACGGGGCCGGCTGCGTCGGCGGCGGGCACGGTCACTTCGATGGTCGTGTCGTTCACCACGCGTACGTCAGTGGCCTCGTCGCCGCCAAACTCCACGGTGGCGCCCTCCACAAAACCGGTCCCGCGCAGCGTCGCCGCGTTGCCGCCCGTAAGCGGCCCGCCGGCCGGGAGGACCGCCAGCAAGAGCTTGTCGTCGGGCGCCAGATATTCGTAGGCGCCGGTGAGGGTTGCGGTCGTTGCGTCGGCGAAGGTCACCACCACGTCGGCAGGCCCGGTCTGGGCAGCCATGGGCACCGTGAAGTCGACGCGGCTGTCGTCGATGACCACAACCTCCGTCGCGTCCTCGCCGCCGACCTGCACGGACTCCGCGTCCTGCAAGCCGCTGCCTCGCAGCGAGGCGGAATTGCCGCCCGCCAGCGGTCCACTGCCGGGAACGACGGCGAGCAATTGTGGAGCGTCCGCGGCCACGTAGGTGAACGCCTCGTCGAGGGTGACGGTCTCGTCGCCCACGGTGACACTCACGGATACAGAGCCGGGGCTTCCCTCCGGCACGACCACGCCCAAGGTCGTGTCATCGATGTACGTGGACGCGAGCTCCGTGCCACCCCAGCTGACGACGGCGCCCTCGACAAACGCGGCCCCGCGGATGACCGCGTCGATGCCCCCCGCGAGGGTTGCGCGGTCCGGCGACACCGCCACGACCGCCAGGTCTGCGCCGACATCCGGCGTGCGGTAGGTGAACCCCTCCTTGAGCGACGCGGCGGTGGTGTCGGGGTTGGTGACCGTAACGTCGATGGAGGCGCCGTCCGCACCGGGGAGGGTCGTCGCGGTAATTGTGTTGGCGTCGACCACAACGGCGTCGACCAGAGTGTCGCCCAGGTGCAGCGTGGCGGCGGGATCAAAGCCGAGCCCATGGACCACGACGGAGGTCCCCCCGGCCGGCAGGCCGTCCGGCGGCGTGATGGACAGTACCCGCAGGGTGGCAACCTGCCCGTCGTCGAAGTACGTAAAGCCGTTGGTGACCCGCGTGGAGAGACCGGCCGCGGTCGTGATGGTCACGCCCACGCTGCCCAAGCGGTCGCCCGGCGAGATCGCGGCGAGGTTTCCGTCCTCACCCGGGGTCACGCCGGCGGCGACTTTGGTGCCGAACAGGACGAGCGGGCCGGCGTCTGCCGACGGAAGATCTGCGCCAGTCAGAGTGACCGCGGTTCCACCCACCAGCGGTCCGCTCTTGGGCGAGACCTGCACGAGCAGCGGCTCCTTGGTCACCTCCTCGTCGTAGTAGGCAAAGGCCTCCCCTGCGCGCGCAAACTGGCCGTCGGGGTTCTGCACGGTGAGCGCGACCGAGCCGGTGGGTGCGGCCGGCGCCTGGACGAGCACGGCGTCCGCGCCGCGCTCCAGGACCGGTGCACGGCGCAGGCCAAACCACACCTCGGCGTCCTCGTGGAGATCCGTCGCCACGGCCAGAGTGATGGTGCCACCCGCGATCGGTCCGCGCGCGGTCCTCAGCTCGGGTTCGCCGGGACGAGCCTCGGTGGCGGTAGCGGGATCGAAATACACGAACGCGGTGCTGACCGGGACCGCGGTCTTGGACTCGCGGTCGAGATCCCGGATGAAAACGCCCACGTCGCCGACGTTTGGCGCGATGGGCGCCTCCACGACGAGCTCGGAGCTTGAGACCCAGAGCAGGTTCTCCACCAACGTATCCCCAAAGCGCACCTCGAGGTTCTCCGGAAAGAACTTCCCGTGGAGCGTCACGAGCGTGCCTCCCGAGGAGGGACCCGTGGCTGGGACGACCTCATGGATCTCGGTGGGGAGGGGCTCAGGGACCATCGTCTCCTCGTCGCAACCGCACAGGGCTACGACGAGAAGGCTCGCTGCCAGTAGATAACGCATCTCTCACTCCGCTGGATGGACTTGTGCTTGCCCCAACCTACCAGATCGCGGAAAGGAAAATCACATATCCGCCGCGAGTGACGCCGTGATCAGAAGGGCGAGCGGTCCGGTTTGGGCCCGAGGCCGAGAGGGTCTGGCGATCCGGGTCCCGCGTTTGTGTCGGGTCCGCGCCGCGCGCCAGCGCCCGGACGGTTCATTCGGAGGCGCTGTGGAGCTCGAAGCGGTCGCCCTCACCGGGGAGCAGGGGTGCCCAGAGGTCGCCGACTGTCTGCAAGCGTTCGCGAACGTTTCCGATGTGGAAATCGGCCAACTCGAAGCCGGCGTCCACCTCGTCCCATGTAACCGGAGTGGAGACCGTTGCCCCCGGAACCGGACGGATCGCGTACACCGAGGCGAGCGTGGCACCCCAGCGGTTCTGGTTGTAGTCGATCAGAACGCGCCCGGCGGGACGATCCTTCTTGCGGTAGGCCGCGGTCATCAATTGAGGGTGGGCGTCGGCGATCGCGGTGGCGGTGTCCTTGGCCACCTGCCACACCGCCTTCTGCCTGGGCCCGTGCACGATGGGCACGTAGATGTGGATTCCCGACGAACCGCTCGTCTTCGCGTAGCACGGCATCCCGCGCTCAGCCAGGGCGTCTCTGACCGCCAGGGCGGACGCGCGCACCTGCTCAAACGGCGCGTCCCCAGGGTCCAGGTCAAAGTGCAGGAAGTCGGGTGTGTTGACCTCCACGTGCCGCCCGTACCACGGATGCAGGTCGATGCAGCCGAGGTTGATGATCCAGACCAGGGAACCGGTGTCCTGGACCATCGCAAAATTGATGATGTTGCCGTTGCCATGGTCGATGACGCATTGGCGCACACAACCCGGCGTTTTCTTGTAACCGTTCACGGCGGGCGTATCAGCCAGGAAGGATCGACGGGGACGAC
>CALBXO010000248.1 GCA_937890335.1 uncultured Pseudomonadota bacterium
AGGCGCGGCTGTGGCTCGGCAACGAGACTCTGCCTCTGCGGTACACGCCGTCCGAGGTCGCGGAGGGGGCCACCGGGCGAGAAGTGCTGGCGCCGCAGTGACCCACCACCTGCGCCATGTCTGGTTTCCGGGACGCGCGGTACTCTGGGCGCTGGTCGCGCTGGTCGCCGTCGCCGTGGCCGCGCCCGATGCGTTGGCGCAGGACACGGCGGCCCTGTGTGCTCCAAAACGCAAACGCAAGCGCAAGCCCAAACCCAAACCGCCGGAGCAGGTGCCGGCGGAGCCCGACGAGATCGACGAGCTGGCCGAGAAGGACCCGGTAGCCCAGCCCGTGGCCGGGCAGGAGGCGCCACCGGAATCCGAGCCGTGGAACATCGGGATCGGGGCCGGGGTGGGGGCAGGTTTCTTCTACTCCCACATCATCGCGCTCGAGCGGGCCGTCACATCGTCGGCGCCTTTTGGCGGCGTGTGGGGGAGGGTCGACGCGACCTCGGATTCACTTCGGCTGGGGGTTCGCCTCTTCTATGCGCAGACGGCGTCACCGTCCGTCAGCGTCGACGGAGCGCTCATCGGCGAGTCATTTGACGGCTTGGGACTGGCGATGGCCACCGCATACCTTGAGGTCCTGGACCTCTGGCGAGCACTGTCGGTGGGGGGCTCCGTGGGCTACCTGCTGGTACTGAACCCGCTGCATGAGACACCGACCTCCGGCGTCCGTCTGGGAGCCAGCGGCCTGTGGAGTTTTGGTGCCCATGTCGGACTTGGGGCGGAGCTCGGGTTCAGCGCGGTGGCGCAGCGGGAGCTCGGCGCTCTGGTGGGTGCGTTCCGCGGCCCGGTGGTGGACTTCACGTTGGGCGTCGAGGTCCGGTTTGACGAGGTGGGGACGTGGTGACCGGCAGGTGGTTCGCGTATGGGTTCGTGCTGGCGCTGTGCGCACTGGCGGGGTGCTCGGGGCCGTCGGAGGCGGAGTGCCGCATGGCGTGTTCGGACGCGGCCGCGTCGTGCAACGGCCTCAATGTGGCCGACTGCGAGCGCGGCTGCGCCGATGATTTCTCGGACGACGACCTGTCGTGCATCAAGAAAGCCGACAGCTGCGACGCGTTCCTCGGGTGTCATCACCGCGGCGTGTGCGAGCGCGTTTGCGGGGACGCCGTGGAGAAGTGCCCGGAGTTTGCGCAGGGCTGCTCCGCGGAGTGCCGCGAGGTCTGGACCCACGAGACGGCGCTGTGCGTGGACGGCGCCGTGAACTGCGGCGACCTCTTCTTGTGTGTCACGTTTTAGGTGGTCGCACGTCCGCCTGACCGGGCACCCCGGTGCGCCCTCTCGTGCCGGTTCCCGACGGCACCGTGGCGCTGGGCGAGGTTCAGACGCCCGCGAGGCGCTCGGACGGAAACCCGCGCTGACCCAGGAAGCCCCAGGTGTCGGCCCAAGCCTGGCGGGCGGCAGGGCGCCATAGGAATGCGTGGAACGCGTGCAGCTCACCGGGGTAGATCCGCTGCTCGTTGTCCACGCCGAGCGCTTCCAGCGCCACCGTCAGCCGGCGCGTATCGTCCAGAAGCGGGTCCTTGGTCCCGCAGATTTGAAAGAAGGGGGGCAGCGGACGTGCCGGTGGGCCGGACTCCAACACCACCAATGGGTCGGCGAGTCCGACGTCGTCGGCGTTGGTTGCGGCGAGGTAGCCCTCCTCGCACTCGCGCAGGCGGTCCAGGATGAAGGTCTTCATCTCTGGTTTCCGGCGCTTGAGGCGCGCTACATCGCTGGTCTGCAAGAGGCCACAGGCTGGCAAGCACGCCGCCGGAACGGGGAGCGCTCGGACCCGACGCGCGTAGGGTTCCGCCCGGTCGTAGCACGACGCCACCGTCAACGCCGTCACCAGGTTTCCACCTGCACTCTCTCCCGCAACGACGATGGCATCGGGGTCGCCGCCGTACTCGCCGCCGTGGGCGTGGACCCACGCGTAGGCGTCGCAGACATCCTCGATGGCCGCCGGGAAGGGGTGTTGTGGCGCGAGCCGGTAGTTGATGGAGAAGACGACGTAGCCGCGCTGGGCGTAGGCGACGGCCATCAGCCAATGTGTCTCCTTGCTCAGAATCCGGAACCCACCGCCGTGCACGTAGAAGAGTATCGGCGCGCGTTGCGGCAGATTCGGGGCGCGGTAGATGTCCAGCGTGTGGGCGCGGCTGCCGGTGGGCAGGTACGGCACGTCATACTCTACCTCCAGTCTGCCGATGGCGGCGCGTGCGCGGGGGTGGCGGCGCCCGGCGCGGGCCATGGATTGAAAGGCCCCCTCGATGAGGATGCCGCCGGCCTTCTTGCGGACCCTTTGGAGTCGTTTTCGAATCATGGCGAGGAGTATAGCGGGACGGCGCCGTCAGTGGAACGTGGGCTTGGGTTTGCCGGGGGCGGGCTCCATGGGGTTGTCCCGGTCTGTGGCGTAGTTGCGCATCTTGTCGCGCACCCACTTCTCGGATTCCACGTCGGCGGCTTGGAACACGACGATTCGGCCGTCCTCGCCGCAGAACTCCACGAGCGCCTTGGCCGCCGTGAGCCGAATCTGCGGGTCGACCTCAATCGCGAGCACGGGCCCGATGACGCCCAGGGCCTCGTCGGGGAACGCACGCGCAAACCCCATGATGGCCTTGTGCCGTGGGTTGTCGTCCACGCCTTCCTCCACCGGCTTGAGCAGCTTCGTGTACAAGGCTTTCACCCGATCGTCGGGTACGAATGACAGCGCCTCGAGCGCGCGCAGGCGCGTAGAAGGAATGACGTCTTCGTGTTGGGAGAGGTAGATGAGCGCGCTGACCGGGTCCTTGCTCGCGGCGCGCAGGTCCGCCGCGGAGATCACAAACTCGTGGTGGCTGAGCATCTGCCAGATGGCAAAAAGCTCCCCGAGTGGCGGTGTCTCGGGGCAGGCCGCCGCGGGCTCGGCCGGGACCTTTGTCGCCACGGGTTTGCGGGCCTGTTTGTCTCCGCCACAGGCGGTCGCGCTCAGGATTATGGCGAGTCCGAGACTGAGAAGCGGACGGGTCATGACGGCGCCCCGGTGGCGGCTTGAATGCGCAGGCGGTCCGCCTTTTTGAGACTCTTGACCACCAGGTTGTACGAGTCGTCGATCCAGCCTTCAATGGCGTCGTCCGGCGCGTCGTCGTCGAAGTAGACCGTGTTCCAGTGCCTCTTGCTCATGTGCCAGCCAGGTAGGACGGCCTCAAACCGGTCGCGCAGGTCGATCGCGGTCTCGGGGTCGCACTTGACGTTGATGCTCTGGGGTAGGCGTTCCAGGTTCGCCAGGCAGAACATCTTGCCGCAGACCTTGAAGACCAACGTGTGCTCGTCAAACGGAAACTCCTCGGTCGTCTCCGGTTTGGCCAGGCAGCGATCGCGCACCGTTTCGAAGTCCATGCGCTCCCGGGTACACCGTGCGCGCGCGCCACGTCCAGCGTTGGACTGCGCGAATCTGCCCGTGGGATTGCACAACAGGGCGGGTTGAGTGGAACATGGGCGCGTGAAACCCAATTGGCATTGGATCGTTCTTGTCGCTGCGCTGGCGTGTTCCTGCGACTTCCACGTTGGACCCATCAACGAGGGCAAGCCCGCGTCGCCTGCGACGGGTGCGGAGGGCGCGCTGACCGGTGAGGTCTGGGTGTACACCTCGATCTACCAGTCGGTGATCGAGCAATTGGATCCGCTGCTGGAGGCGCGCCACCCCGGCATCAAGGTCAAGTGGTACCGGGCGGGAAGCGAGAAGGTAGCGACGCGCCTGGACACGGAGCTGCGCGCGGGCGGGACACAGGCGGATCTGGTGATGACCAGTGACCCGTTCTGGTACCTCAAACTCAAGAACGAGGGGCGCACCACGCCCTACGTCTCCCCGGACCTGCTTCCGATCCCGCGGGAACTCATGGATCTGGACGGCCACTACGCGACGTGCCGCGTGAGCACCATGGTGCTCGCGTACCACCCGGACCACATCGCCGAGGACCAGGTCCCAAAATCGTTCCGCGCCCTGACGGACGAGGCGCACAAAGGCAAGGTGACACTCGGGGATCCTCTGTCGAGCGGCACGCATTTCACCACGACCGCGTTCCTGTCGGACAAGTACGGCTGGGAGTTCTACGAGACGCTGCGTGCACAGGGGGCCGCCGCGAGCGGCGGAAACTCGTCGGTGCTGCGCCGGGTCGAGGGCGGCGAGTACCCGGTGGGGGTGGTCCTCCTCGAGAACGTGCTCGCAGCCCAGAAGAAGGGTTCGCCGGTCAGGTATGTGGTGCCGACCGACGGTGCGATCACAATCCCCGGAAACATCGCGATCATGGCCACGACGGACAATCTCGCGGCGACGCGGGCGGTCTACGATGTGATCATGAGCGCCGAGGGCCAGGAGGCGATGGTTGCAGGCAATATGCACTCTGCCAACCCTCGCATCGGCGCGCCCAAGGGCGCCCCTTCGTTTGATGCCGTCACCGCCGGCGGTTTTGGCTGGTCGCCCGCGTTCATCAGCAAGATCCAGAAGGCGTCGCCGGAGATCAAAACCCGGTTCGACGCCGTGATGAACCGGTAGGGGGACCGTTCATGCAGAGAGCGGTCGTCAGGGAGCTTCGGGAGCTGGGCTGGCTCGCGGTGATTGCGGCCGTCGCCGGCGGGGCCATGATCCTGTTCTCCGCGCTGCCGCTGGTCGTGCTGCTGTTGGGCAGCTTCTGGACGGACGCCGGCGTCAGCCTCGAGCCGCTGGTGCGCGCTCTCAGCAACCCGGAGACCTGGGAGGCGACCTTCGTCACCCTGGGTGTGGCCTTTGGCACCGCCGCGGTCACGGTGCTGCTGGGAGTACCCGCGGCGTGGCTGCTCGCGCGCACGGACCTGCCCGGCAAGGGTGTGCTCAAGACCGCTCTCTCGATGCCCTACGCCATCCCCCCGTACATCATGGCGATTGGGTGGATCACGCTACTGAATCCCCGCAACGGCGCGCTCAATTCGTTGATGGGCCTCAGCGGTGACGCAGCCATCGACATCCACGCGACCTGGGGCATCATCATGTGCCTGGGCCTGAGCTATTTTCCCCTGGTGATGTTGCAGACGCACTCCGCGCTCATGGGGATGGACCCGAGTCTGGAGGAGGCGGCGCGCACGAGTGGGGCCTCACCCATGCGAGTGGTGTTCACCATCACGCTGCCGCTCAGTGTGCCCGCCATCGCCAGCGGCGCGCTCCTGACATTCCTCATCGGCATGGCGAGCTTTGGCGTGCCGTACCTTGTGGGCAACCCGGGACGGGTCAAGGTGCTGACCACGGCGATCTACGCCGCAATCGATGTCGGCACGGACGAACATGTGGCCGAGGCGGTGGCGCTGGCCGTCGTCCTCGGCGTTGTCGCCGCGCTCGCGCTGGTCGCCAACCGCTGGTTGGTCAAACGGGGCAGGGCGCTGACCGGCGGAAAGGCGGGGCGACCGAGCCTCGTGGCGCTGGGACGGTTCCGCGTGGTCGCGGCGGGGGCGCTGTGGGGTCTGGTGGGCTTTGCGCTGCTGCTGCCACTGTCCGTGCTGGTGGTCACGAGCTTCCTGGGGACCTACGGCAAGGGGTTGGTCGCGGAGAACCTTGGCTTGAGCAACTACGCCAGCGTGTTGGGCGACACGCGCACGCTCGGCGCCATCTGGAACAGCCTGTGGCTCGCCGCGGTCGCGGCGACGATCTGTGTTCTCATCGGTGTGGTCGCCAGCTACTTCCGCAGCCGCACGACGATTCCGGGACGCGCTTTTCTGCCGTGGTTTGCGGAGCTGCCGTACGCGATCCCGGGCACCGTGCTGGCCATGGGATTCATCCTGGCGTTCAGCCAGGAGATCTGGTTCGGCCTGACCGACGTGTTTTACATCCGCGTGCTGCTCTTCAATACCGCGTGGATCCTGTTGGCGGCGTACTGCGTCAAGTACCTGGCCTACGGAGTGCGCGCGTCGGACGCCGCGCTGACACAGATCGACAAGAGTCTTGAGGAGGCCGCGCGGACCAGCGGTGCCTCGCCGCTCCGCGTGGTCGTCGGCGTGGTGCTGCCCATCATGCGGCCCGCGCTGGTCGCCGCCTGGGTGCTCGTCTTCCTGCCCGTGCTGGGCGAGATCACCATGTCGATCTTGCTGTTCGGTCCGGAGACGAAGACGCTCGGGGTACTGCTGTTCGACTTCCAGAGCTACGAGTCGCCGCCGAAGGCCGCCGTGCTCGCGACCTTGCTCGCGCTGACGGTGCTCGGCGGCAACCTGCTCGTCAAACGCCTCAGCGGCGGAAAACTGGGGATCTGAGATGGCGTCGGTCACACTCGAAAACATCCAGAAAGCCTACGGGGACGTCCAGGTTGTCCGTGGTGTCGACCTCGCCATAGCCGATGGAGAGTTCGTTGCACTGCTTGGGCCGTCGGGCTGTGGGAAGACCACGACGCTGCGCATGATCGCCGGCCTCGAGGAGCCGACCGGTGGCAAGGTGCTCATTGGTGATGAGATCGTCTCCAACCCGGCGCAGAACATCTTTGTGCCGCCAGAGAAACGGCGGCTCGGCATGGTGTTCCAGTCCTACGCGGTCTGGCCTCATATGAGCGTCGCGCAGAACGTTGCCTACCCACTCAAACTGCAGGGCAGCGGGCGCGCGGAGCGAGATGTCGCGGTGCAGCGAGCGCTGGACATGGTGCAGCTCGGGCACCTGGGCAAACGCATGCCCCACCAACTCAGCGGTGGTCAGCAGCAGCGGGTCGCGCTGGCCCGTGCGCTGGCCATGGAGCCGCGCGTGCTGTTGCTCGACGAGCCCCTGTCCAACCTGGACGCGCACCTGCGCGAGGAGCTACGCCGCGAGATCTCGCTTATCCGTGCACGGACCGGACTCACGATTGTCTACGTCACCCACGACCAGGAAGAGGCGCTGGCGCTGGCCGATCGCATCGTGATTCTCGACGGCGGCAGAATCCGGCAGGCCGGTCCCCCGCCAGAGGTCTACACCGCGCCGGTGGATGCGTTTGTTGGCGGCTTCATCGGCAAGGCGAGCTTCCTGCCTGTGGACTTGGTAGGGTCAGGCGTCAAGGTCGCTGGTGTCGACGTCGCGGTGGACGCCGAGGGGTTGCCCGAGGGCCCCGCGCAGTTGATGCTTCGCCCTGAGGCCATCGTGCTCTCGGAGAGCGGAATCCCCGCCAAGGTGACTTCGGTCACCTACCTTGGGGACCGGCACGAGCTCTGGCTGGACATCGCCGGCACGGCGGTCCGCGCGCACGTGGAGACGCCCGCGGCGCCGGGCGACCAGGTGCATGTCTCGTTCACCCGCGTGAAACTCTTTCCGGTGGATTCGCCGTGAGTCGCATGTGGCAGTTGCGCATCGCGGTCGGGCTGGCGCTGTGCGGCAGCCTGGCCGGCTGCGAGTGTGTGGAGAGCACCGGCTTGTGGGAGTTTCCGGCGAAGGTCGAGAACCCCAACGTGCACGACAGCGCGCGTCTCCATTTTGAGTTTCCGAGCAATTGGAGCATCGACAGGTCGGCGGAGGACTACCACCCGGATCGGAGCGTCGCGGTC
>CALBXO010000249.1 GCA_937890335.1 uncultured Pseudomonadota bacterium
CCATGGGCCTGGGTTCTGACTACAACGAGCTGTCGCTTACGGACATGGCCCGCCGCGGTGGAGGCAACTACTACTTCATCGGAAACACGGCTGAGCTGCCGACGGTCCTTGCCGGTGAGCTCAAGACGCTGCAGCAGCTCGTGGCGCGGGACGCGATGCTCCACGTGGACCTGGCCCCGGGCGTAGGCGTGGACCAGATGTATGGCTTTGCCCACACGCGCACCGACGACAACAGCCTTCACATTCCGTTGAGCGCGTTTCACAGCGGCCAGAACAAGTCGCTCGTGCTGTCTTTGCACCTCGCGGACAACTCGTTGGCGGCGACGGTGCGGCCGGCTTCGTTCCGCCTCGAGTACGCGGACCTCGTCAACGACCGCCGGGTCTCGGCCCCGCTTGCGGGAGCGGATCTGGTAGTCGTCGAGGCGCGGCAGACGCCGTCCGGTCGGGTGCCGGTCGATGTGGCGGCTTTCGCGGCGGCGCGCAATCGGGACGCGGTGGTCCGTGTCGAGCGGGTCAAGGCCGCAGCGGCCTACGACCAGGCGATGGAGCGTTACGAGGAGGGCCGGCAGGCGGAGGCGCAGGAGATTCTGCGCGGGGCCAGTCGCAACCTGCGTGCGGCCAGCGCCGACCTGGGCGGTGCGCCGTCGCTGGCGGCGCAGGCCGAGGAAGCGGATGTCGTCGCAGACGAGGCGGTTCGCATCGATCGCAAGACGACGGCGGGCAAGAAGTGGCTCAAGGGCAACCGGTACGACAGCTACAAATTGATGTTGAGTAAGTGAGGAATCAGAAGATGTTAGCGCGCCTGTATTTTGAAGATCATCTCGAGTTCCAGCGGAACACCCTGTACTGGACGCTCGCCGGCGCGACCGGCGCGCTGCTGGGGCTCTTCCTGCGCGGCCTCGCGCCGGTCGGGATGGAGGCGGCGGTCATGCTCGGCGCCACCGGGCTGGGCCTCGGCATCGCGTCGGGACTCTTGTCCGGCAAGGGCAGCCGGGTGGCAGCTGGCGCCGGAATCGGCCTGGCGCTGGGTGTCCTGGCGGCGGTCATCGCCGGGATCGCCGCGCTGGGTTCCTTCGCGCCGCTCATCGGCATCGCCGTCGCGGGAGTCGGAGCGGGTCTCGTCTGGGGCAGCGATGGTGCCCCGCGCCTGGCGCGGGCCGTCGGCTACGGCATCATGGGTGTGGTGGGCCTGTTTGTGGCCTACACGCTGCTGCTGGGTGAGACGGCGGTCACGGCGCTCTCGCTCCCCGGAATCCAGGACGCGCTGACCGGCGGCGTGCTGGGTTTCTTCCTGAGCCTCGGCGGCGCGGTGGGTCGCATCAAGTTGGACCCGGACCCGCTCAAGCCCCTCTGGGACGAGATCTCGGGCGAGCTTGAGGGGGACATGGCGGAGCTCGCGCGGCAGGGTTACGACCTCTACACCGAGCTGCGCGGCAGGGCGGAGGCCCGGCGCAAGCGGGGCAAGGACCACCAGATTCTGGCCGATGTGGAGAGGGTCGGCGCCGAAACCGCCGAGCGCCTTCTGCGGCTGGCCCAGCGCTGGTGTCAGATCGAGAGTACGGTGGACGGCACGGCCCGCCCGCGGCTGACGGCGCGGCTCGAGGCGCTGGAGGCGAAGGTTGCGACGGTGACGGACCCCATCATCAAGGCAGAATACGGAGCCGCAGCGGAGTCCATCCGCCGTCAACTCGCCGGTTTCGACAAGATCGACCTGGGTCGAGAGCGCCTCGTCGCCCGCATGCACCGCTGCCTGGCGGCCTTGGAGCGGATCAGCCTCATGTTGCTTCAGCTGAGCACCTCCGACGCGCAGGACGCGGCCCTCAATCTCCAACCCGAGCTCGAGCTGCTCGACGAGATGAGCGATGAGCTGAGCTGGAAGAGCCTCTCCGTCGAGGACCTGATGGCCATGGATTCGGAGGCCGCCGGCGCGCTGCCGGTGGGCGAGGAGGCCGCTGTGACTGAGAACTCCGCGCCTACGGTCGTCGAGGCGGCAGCTGCGCAGCCCGCTGACGCGCAGGCCGAGGTGAAGCTCACCGTGGAGAGCCCGGAGGTCGACGAGACGGAGGCTGCTGAGGAACCCGCGACTCAGGGCGTCAGCGTCTGACCCGACCGAGGTGCGATGAGTGGCTGCCAGGTGCGGCGCGCCTTGTAGAACAGCGCCCCAGCAGCCAGATGCACGACCTGCCGCGTGGAGACCACGCCGTTGATGTCCAGCTTTCCAGGCCAGTTGCCATAGGCGTCCAGCTTCCCGATCCGCACAGGTGTCGCGGGTTGCTTGAGTGGCGTTCCGTTGGCATCGCACAGCGGAATCGCCCGGACGCTCGACCCCGCGGGAGGGGCTGTCACCGCGATCCGCAGGTCTGGCAGGCGGACAACGGTGCCTGCTGGCGCCGGGCCCAGCCAGCGCCCAAGGATGCTCAGAGTGCGCTCACCACCGGCGCGATTCGCGAAGTGTGTCGTGAGGTCCGTGTAGGCCAACGGCACCGGCAAGGGCGCGAGCGCCAGCTTGCTGCTCAGAGTTCCGTCCAGGGCGCGCGAGGCGGCCCAGGCGACCTCGATGAGCCGCGCGGAGTTGGGCACGTCGATGCTGGACCCATCGCCGGCCAGCGTGTTTGCGTCGGAACCGACCAGGGCAGCGCTGTAGATTGCCCGCACCTTCTGCGACGTCAGCGCGGACTGCCTGGCCAGGAGCTGCAGGATGGTCAACTCCGGCGGATGCCCGTCGCCGAGCTGTCGGAAACGCTCACGCAAACCGTAGACAAATGCAGCGAGCCCGGCTTCGGCGATGCGGGCGCGCGCCATGCTCCGGAACATTCCCAGTCCGACGGTCAGGGCGACGGTGTGCGCGATCCGGCGCGCCGGCGCGGGGTCGCGTGCGCCGAGCAGTACGCACGCGTTCATCAACTCGGGCGCGAGCTCATAGGCCCGTCCCACGGACTGCACCAGCCGCGCCAGCGCCATCGACGGCAAGGGTGACTGTCCCCCCCGAATGGACCGCGCGAGCCGCACGAACCGCAGCGTGGAGCTGACCAGATCGGTGTAGACACCGAGCACAAATCGCTGGACGGCTGCCTCGTCGGTCAGGTCTTCGGGCGGGCTGCATCCGATCCAGTCCAGCCCGGCGGCTTCCAGCGATTCCTCGAACGCGACGCGCAATCCGATCCCGCTGCGCCGTCCGGGTACGCTGCCGTCATCCCCCAGGGTCCCGAGCAAGATCAGGATGCCGACGAGGTCGCGGTCGCCGGGAATTCTCACGAGGGCGCCGGGCGCGCCCATTCGTTCCAGGTCTTCGAGCTCGAGGCTGAGCACCCGGCGGAAGAAGTGCAGGAGCTGCTGCTCATCCGGGATGAGGCGGAAGGCGATCCCTGCGACGCCACGACTGCTCAGTGACTTGCGCAATGCCTGCGTGGCGACCTGGAGCTTCTCGTGACTTGGAAGCGCGTAGTCGTTGATGGACACGTCTCCCGCGGACCAATCCACGGTGAACCGCCCGCCTTCAAACTGAACGAGTCCAGTGATGGCACGGTGCAAACGCGTCACCAGGCTGCCGTCGTCCGTGTGTAGGGTGCCGGCTCGGTGCACGCGAGTCCGGACCACGAGCGCCGCCAGACACAGGACGAGCTCGTTGGCCGCGGCGACCATCTGGTGGGGAAGTTGTCGCCCGTCGTCGCTCATGGCTCCTCCTCGCCGCCGGGCCCGTCACCGTCGAGGGTCAGATCGGTGTGCATCAGCGCATCCAACATCCCTCCCACGTTGTCGTTGAGTTCGGGATCGTCGAGCGCGTCGATCCACGGTTCCCCGGGCGCTCGCGGGGTGGAGTCCTCGTAGACGGCCGGAATCGCCTCCAGCGAGGGTCTGGTACTGCGCGTCGGTCGCGTGGAGACCCTGCTCGATTCGGGCGTTTTTGCCACCGGGGTGAAGGGCCGTGTGGGTCGTGTTCCGGAGCCGACGTTGATCGGCCGGTCGGGGCCGGAGGCTTCTGACTGCAGCCGAAGATCGAGCACCGGCAGGCTGGCCGGTGTGTCGCGTTCGCTGGAGCCGCTGGCGTCCCCTGAGAAGCTCTGATCCATGCGGTCGAGAAGGTCGTCCACGCTGGGCTCCGTCTCGGAGGCTGCCGAGGCCGCCTCGTTCACGTAGCTGTACAGTAGATCGGAGATGTCGGGCAGGTTGGGATCGCTGGGAGTTTCGTCCATGAGCTCGTCGCCGTGGGGGATCGGCGTGGGCCGTGGCAGTGGCTCCGACTCGGCGAACTCGGCGCTCTCGTACAGCTCGCGCGCTCGCGCCGCGGCCATGAGATACGCTGCCTCGAGTTGGGCCGGCGCGTCTGCGACGCGATGGTCCAGGCCCTGGACCGCGCGGCGCGACCCGATCGAGGCGATGGCCTCGAGGACGACGACGCAGGTCTTGAACTCCTCGGTTCCCTCGGGGTTCGACAGCCGGTTCATCTGGTACTCAAAGTGATTGAGCTGGTCGAGGAGGAGGTGCAGGTAGCGATCGCCGCCAAGGATCGGCAACGCGGTGAGGATCGCACGTCGTTCGGAGTGGTCCGAGGGGTCGGGGTCCGACCGCCGCAGTGCGTCTACCAGGAAGATCCCAACCGCCGGCACGCCGGTCATCGCAAGCTTCTTGATCGCGGCGACGCGAACGGCGGTGTCCCTGTCGCGCAGCGCTTCCTCCAGGACGGACTGTACCCGCGGGCCGAGCAATGGGAACGAGTCGATGGCGCGCCGCCGTATCTTCGCGTTGCGGTGGCTGGCCAGGGCCAGGTAGAGCAGGGTCCGGCTGCGCTCGTCGCACTGGGCGTCGATGGTCCCGATGATGACGCTCGCGACCTCGGCGACGACGTCGGCCAGAAGTTTCACCCAGAAACCGTGGGGAGGGCTGAAGGTCGCCACCACGGTCTGGGTCAGGGCTTCGAGCGCGCGCGTGGTCAGGTTGAGCCCAAACAGAGGTTCAAAGCTGTCCAGCTTGTCCCGGCAGTGTTGGGCGTAGAAGGCGGGCAGCCAGTTCATGCCCACGCTGTCTTCACCGAGGTGCGCCGGGAGAAGTTTCTCCAGCGACTCGGCCGAGGCGGCCCGCTCGCGAACATGTGTCAGAAAAGCGTGCCTTCCCAGGGCGTCGATTCGCTCGTCCTCGTCGAGGCTGGCGAGCTGCTCGTACACCCGGTGAACCGCGCTCTCGTCGCCCTGCGACATGATGGACCGGACGATCGCCACCAGCAGCTGTTCGAGGGTCTCAAGCGGCACGACGAGCTCTTCGGAAACGACGGCGGTGACGAGCAGCGCGAACACATCTTCGAGCGCGTGGCTCGTTTCAACTTGTGGCGTCGCGTGGGCTGCGGCCATCCCGTCGATCTCGTGGGACTTGAGTCCGCCGGCGGTGTCGCGCGCGGTCAGATCCCCGAATTGCCGCATCACCTCGTGGCCATCGGCCATCAAGGTCGGGACCGCGGTCGTGCCGGCGGCGTAGGCCTCAAAGAAGACCAGCGCGTCCGCGGCGTAGGCCTCCAGCAGCGTCGGGGCCGGGTTGACCGGGTCCAGGGTCCGCATGGCGTGCCACGGGCGAACCGTGGCGTGGATGTGCGGGAGCGGTTCGCGCCACATGCGGGTCACGAGGTCGTCGCCGACCTGCTCCGTCACGTCCGGTGGCAGCGACAGGATCGTCGCGACGCTCGTCAGCTCCGCAGCGGTGACCCCCGGGTCGAGTCGCAGTGTGGAGACGCCCTCGCGGAACAATCGAAACGCCAGACTCTTGGAGCGGTTGGCCTCCCGGTACACTGGGTCACCCGCGTAGTACAGCGTGTGGGTGTCGATGTTCAGGAGCAGAGGGCCCGTCCGCTCGAGCAGCGGGGCGAGGTCGGTGGCGACCTCGTCCAGGAGCTTCAACCGCCGATCGTCGTGCGTCCCGCCGAGACGCAGAGCCCAGACGGTGCGGGCGAGCTTGTCCAGCGCCTCGTTGAGCGTTTGGTACCGTAGACTGAGCGGGAGCTCCGGCATGCGGGAGACACTGTGGCCCGATGCGGGCCGGTTTGTCGACGCTCGCAGGGGCTCAGCGGGGAACCTGGATCACTTCGGGTTTTCGGGTCTGGTAGTTCTCGTCCACGTGCCGCACGAGATCCATGACGGCGCCCTCGTACGCGGGGCCCGGTGTGGTCCCGTCCGGGTAGACCGCATGATCGGTGTAGAAGGTCCCCTGCACGCAATCCGCCTCGTCGTTGTCGTCGTCGCCTGTGCATCCGTGGTCCTCGCCGGTGTCGATGCGGCCATCCAGGTCGTTGTCCACGCCGTCGGCGCAGACCGGGATGTCGACGCCGCCCTCGGCGTTGGAGCCCTCGCAGCCGTCGTCGGCCCGGTCCACGAGGCCGTCGCCGTCGTTGTCGATCCCATCGTTGCACTGCGTGACCTTGGTCTCACCGCAGAACCCGTCCGGGAAGACCAGGATGGCCTTGGGCCAGAACCCGCCGCCCATGTAGCCCGTGAGCACGAGCAGGCTGGGTTTGAGGTCTTCCGGTGATTGTCCGTAGCCGTGGAGGACGTAGATGACCGGGAACTCCTGGTTCTCGAACCAGAGGGACTCCTCGTTGTCGTCGTCCCCGTCACACTCGCCATCTTCCCCATCGGCCTTGCCGTCCAGGTCGTTGTCGATGCCGTCGGAGCAGCGGGGCAGGGAGTCCGGTCCCGCCTCGTTGTTGTGGTCCCCAGCGAAGCACTCGGAGTCACGCCCATCGGCGAATCCGTCACCATCGTTGTCCACGCCATCGTTGCACTGCGTGTACTCGTAGCCCGGCGGGTAGGCGATGCTGTATTTGAACTGCCCGCCGAGCCGCTCGCTGTCGACGAAGTAGTCGCCGCTGGCCAGGGCGTAGGGCGGATCCAGGGCCTGCGTGTCGCCACCGGGGAGCCGGTTGGTGATGAAGCCGAGCATGATGAGCAGCCGGTTGATGGTCTGGAACGTCTCGCCGACGTGCTTGCCATCGCCGAGGCAGATCTTCTCCTCGTCGGCGTCTACATCGCCATAGCGGACGACGACGTGCTCGCCGAGGCCGCGGTAGTCGATCTGCGTGACGTCGATGGACGTGTAGGCGTCGGCGAGCGCGAGCTCCGTGAAGTCGTCGTAGAGCCGCACATTGCCGCCGTGGCCCTGGATGGCCCCGGCGAGCTGGTTGGTGGACACGGCGAAGTTGAAGAGGTCGCGCACGCCGCCGTCGGCGTAGAGCGTGGTGTGGTGGAGGACGCTGTCACGGGCGTCGTCGTCGAGGGCGTTGAGTGTACCTCTTGAGTTGCGGTTCCAGATCTCCACCACGTTGGGGTTGGCGTCGAATTGGTTGTTGCCCTCGCCCCAGTCGTAGCCGCCGTCTGCGACCTGCGGCGTGTCCGCGACGCCATCCAGACCCGTGTCCTCGTAGGGCTCACCTGCGTCAAAGCGCCAATTGCCCTCCGTTCCCTTTGGGTTGTAGGCGTAGTGGTAGTCGTCGCCTGCGGGGTCTGGGTTGGTGACGGCGTCGTAGCCGTCCTCCTCGGCGGAGGACTTGCCGTCGGCGCCAAAGTCGTTCCATGGCTCCCAGAAGTTGCGGATGACCGGCTCGCCGATGTCGCGCATGCCGTTGCGGTTGAAGTCTACGGCCAGGGCGATGTCCATGGCCCGCCGCTGGGCTTCGGGTCCGGGGTACAGGCCCTTGTTGGGCTCGTCGTTGATGCCGTCTTCCGGGTCGATGTCGCAGGCGCGATCGAACGCGCGCATGCGGTCGTTGTCGCCGGTGCCGTCGCAGAAGGCGATGACGGGCAGGGTGCCGTCCTTGTTGTACTCGTCGTCGAAGTAGCCGGTCTCGATGACCTTGCCGCCCACCGGGCAGACCTGGTCCCAGGGGCGGTCCCAGTCCTCCTGCGTGATGCCCGGCGGCAGGTAGGGGCTGTCCGGGTTGTAGTAGGCCATATTGCCGAACGCGTAGGCCAGATCCTTGAAGATCTCCTGGTAGCTCTCGCGGTCGAACGTGCCGCCGGTGCCGCTTCCGGTGGAGAAGTACCACTCGTCAAAGCGCATGCCGTGCTCGAACTCTTCGGTCGGCTTGTAGTCGTCGCAGACCCAGGTGTTGGGGTCGTCGGGGTTGGCGTCGTCGCAGAAGCCGTCCATGCCGGCGTCGCGGATGTAGTGGACCAGGTACTCCCAGTCCGCAGCGCCGCCGAGGGCGCCGATGACATCAAAGTCGTCGGCGTTCCGGTAGCCGATCATGGCTGCGCCGCCGGACCCCATGCTCACCCCGGTGATGGCGCGGAACACAAACCGCCGGTCCACCATCTCGCCCGCGTTGGCGGCAACCGCGACCTGGAACTCGCCGAAGACATGCGTCTCAAACCGGAGCCGGCCGTTGTTCAGGTCTTCCTGCATGTCCACGAACGCCGGGGAACGGACCTCGCCGTTGGGGAACTTCACGAAGACGCGCAATGCGCTGGGCAGCGCCCCCTCGGGGAACGCATCCGGGTCAAACGGCAAAGTGAGGCGATACTTCTCTGGCCGGACCCCGGGGAGCGCCTGGATGGAGATTGCAGGGCCGAGCGCTTTGTACCCCTCCGGCACGTGCGAGAGGCTTGAGCAGCTGATGTTGATCGGCACATCCGTCGGGATGACGCCCAGGGGAACCTTGAGCCGCAGACCTGCGACGCCGCCCTCAGCCTCGGAGTCGAACTCCACTTCCACCGGCTGATCGACCGTGAAGGAAGCCCCAAACTCCTCGCAACCCTGGTTGGGATTGTTGTTGGGGTTGTTGTTGGGGTTGTTGTTGGGGTTGTTGACCCCGTTGTTGACCCCGTTGTTGCCCGGATTGTTGTTGGGGCCGTTGTTCCCGCCGGTCATGCTCTGTGGGTTGGAATCCCCACAGGCCCCGAGCGCGACGGCAAGCACAGCGACGGAGACGACGCGCGCCCCCCGACTCAGCTTCCAAATCCTACCCATTCCTTCCCATCCGGTCCGACTTCTTTCTTCCATATGGGGACGACCTCCTTGATGCGGTCAATGGTCTGCTGGCACGCGGCGAAGGCCACGGCGCGGTGCGGACTGCTGACTGCGATCACGATGGCGATGTCCCCGACGACGAGTTTTCCGTAGCGGTGGCAGATGGCCACCTGAACTTGCGGGTGGGCGGTGGTGACCTCTTGCGCCACCTCCCGGAGTTTTGCGAGCGCCATGGACGCATAGACCTCATAGACGAGGTAGTCCACAGCGCGTCCTGCCGCATGGTTCCGGACCACGCCGGTAAACGTGACCACGGCGCCGGCCTCTGGGCGCTCCACCAAGGCCTCCACCGCGCGCGCGTCAACGGGGTCTTGCGTCAGGGAGCAGCGGGGTGCGCCGCCCGCGACGGGAGGAATCAGCGCGACCTCGTCCCCGGGCGTGAGTACGTCCGCGTCCTGCGCAAAGTCCTCATTGACCGCGACCCGAAGGTGGCGCTGGGCGCGCCGGACAATGTCGTGCCGGTCCGCGAGGATCGCGCGCAGATCGGCGACGGTGGCGCCGTCCGCAAGCGAGATGGTCTCCGACTCAAGGCCGGTGTGCTCGCGTACGAGCGCAAAGTAGAGAACTCGAATTTCCATCGGGCGCGGAGTCTAGCAGACACCCGGCAATCTCCCTACAGGCTGCCAGGTAGAGCCCAATTGCTGACCAGGCTTTGGGGTGCGCATGCCGGCTATGACAGCGTGGACAGGTCTTTGGCCGTAAATCATGCGGCGCCGCCTGAATGTCGATACAATCTGGGAAACCTCACCGGCGAGACCCCATGCCTCACGCACTCACTCGTGTCGTCCTCGGTGCCAGCTGCGCCGCGCTGCTCCTGTTCAGCGTGCCCCAGCTCGCGGACGCGTTCTCCATCTATCCGCGGCGCATTCCTACCCCGTTCAGCTGCTCGACCTGCCACGTCAATCCTCGTGGCGGCGGCACGCGGAACCCGTTCGGCATGGACTTTGAGGCCAGCGCCCGGAATTGGTTGGCCGTTTGCGACCTGGACTCCGACGGGGACGGGTTCAGCAATGGCGAGGAGCTGGGCGATCCGGACTGCCTGTGGTCCCAGGGTGATGCACTGCCCGACGTGGATGCCACACGACCGGGCGACCCGAACGACTTTCCGTCCCTTTGTGGCAACGGCGAGCTGGATGATGGCGAGGCCTGCGACGGGGCGCTCCTTCAGGACGAGACCTGTGAGACGCTGGGGTTCTTCGACGGAGAGCTGCGCTGCAACGACGACTGCCAATTCGACCGCACCGCGTGCACCAACTGTGGCAATGGGGCCCTCGACGACGGCGAGGACTGCGAGGGCGGAGACCTGGACGAGATGAGCTGCGAGACGCTCGGTTTCGGGGGCGGCACCCTCACGTGCTCCGACGCCTGCACCTTCGTGCTCGAGGCCTGTGATCCCTGCGGCAACAACGTGCGAGACCCCGGCGAGGACTGCGACGGCGCTGTGCCCAACGGCGCCACCTGCCGCAGCCAGGGCTTTGTGGACGGGACGCTCGCGTGCGCGGACGACTGCAGTTTTGATGTGGGGCTGTGCACCTTGTGCGGGAACAATGAGGTGGACGACGGCGAGGTCTGCGATGGCGTCGACCTCGACGGGCGCGGGTGCGGGGACGAGGGCTTTTTCCGCGGCGAGCTGCGTTGTGCCGACGACTGCTCGGGATTTGTGACAGACGCCTGCGACCACTGCGGCGACGGCGACGTGGACGACGGGGAGATGTGCGATGGGCCCGACTTCGCCGACGCGAGCTGCCAGAGCGAAGGGTTCTTTGGTGGCGACCTGCGGTGCAGCGCGCAGTGCGGCCTGATCGTGGACGGCTGTCACGACTGCGGCGACGGCGATGTCGACGATGGCGAGGACTGCGACGGTGGGGACCTCGACGGGCTGACATGCGAGGCGCGGGGCTTTCTGGAGGGCGACCTGGCCTGCGACGAGACCTGCGCCTTCGACACCGAGGCATGTGTCCCGCACCCGGACCAGTTCTGCGGGAACGAGGTGCGCGAGGGGGACGAGTCTTGCGATGGAGCTGATCTCGATGGGGCGAGCTGTAACTCGTTGGGCTTTGTCGGTGGGGCGCTGCGATGCGGCGATGCGTGCGGCTTTGACCTGTCGGGCTGCCACAATTGCGGCGACGGTGTGCAGGATGAGGGTGAGGCGTGCGACGACGCGGATCTGGGAGACCAGACGTGCACCACAGAGGGGTTTGTGGGCGGCGAGTTGGGCTGCGACGACGCCTGCCAACTGGTGCCCACCGGCTGCCATGACTGCGGCGATGGTAACATCGACGAGGGCGAGGATTGCGATGGTGACGACGTCGGCGACGCGAACTGCGCCGGCCAGGGTTTTGTCGGCGGCGAGCTGCGCTGCCTGGCGGACTGCACGTACAACACGAACGCATGCTCGAATTGTGGCGATGGGGTCCGCCAGGACGAGGAGGCGTGCGACGGCGACGACCTGGGAGGCGAGACCTGTTTGGACCAGGGTTTTGCCGGCGGGCAACTGGCCTGCGCCGACGATTGCACACTCGCCACAGCCGGCTGCAACCAATGTGGCAACGCCACGATCGATCTCGACGAGGAGTGCGACGGCGCCGAGCTTGGCGGCGAGTCGTGCGAGGGCCTCGGATTTGCCGGTGGGGACCTGGGCTGCGATTCGATGACCTGCATGTTTGACACGCAGGCCTGCGAGCGCGCCGCGGAGTGCGGTGACGGCGCGCGCGAGGAGGATGAGGAGTGTGACGGTGACGATGTAGGTGACGAGTCCTGCGAGGGGCTTGGCTACGTGGGCGGCGCGCTGGGCTGCCGAGACGACTGTTCCCTGGACGAGTCCTCATGCCTCCTGTGCGGCAACGACGTGCTCGACCCGGGCGAGGAGTGCGACGGCGCCGACCTCGGCGACGCCACCTGCGCGGACCTTCTGCCGGGGACGCAGGGGCGCCCCGCGTGCGCGGACGACTGCACTCTGGTCGCCGACGCCTGCACCGAGGTGGAGAACAACGGTGTGGGTAACAACGGCAACAACGGCAACAACGGTGACGGCGAGCCCCCGTTCGTGGAAAGCCGCAACGGGGGCGGCTGCGGTTGCGACGTCGCTGATCGCGCGCTTGGCGCCCGTTGGCTTTGGGCGCTGATGCCGCGCAGCCGGTAGGTACCGCGGCCCGCAACTCCTGTCTTGCCTTTGGTCTGCGTTGGCACGCCGCAACGCGCCTGGTCCTGACGTGTTCGAAGCGCGCTTCGGCCTGCAGGTCGCCGCGGTCGTTGCCGCGGCGCGACCGCTGCGGGGTGATACTTCGGGGCGGCGACACCAATCCCGTCAAATCTCGCCAGCCGGATTAGAGAGTGCGCAGGTAGGCGATGAGGTCTCCGCGCTCGGTGATGGTTAGCGCTCGCTTGGGGGCCATTGGACCGTCCAGCACGTCGTCGAGGGTGGCGGCGGACCCATCGTGCATGTACGGGGCGCTGTGGCCCAGGCCAACCAAAGATGGCGTGTCCAACACGCCGAAGTCCGCGTCGGTCCGCAGTCCCCGGTCGAACAGCGTTGCCTCCAGCGCGTACTCCTCCTCGCTGAGCGAGCCGACGTCGTACGCAGCGCCATTTGTGAGCCGCTCGCCGGCGTGACAGCTGGCGCAACCTACAGACGGGTCTTCAAAGACGAGTCGCCCAGCCTCGTTGTCGCCGGCGGCGCCCTGGCCCGGCACGGGAGGGCCGGGCAGCTGCTGGAGCCACGTGGCGACGATGGCGACATCCTCGGGGGCCATCGTGCCCCCAAGGTTGCCCAGGGTCCGGTTGATGTTGCCCTCCAGGGTCTGCTCCGTACCCTTCCAATTGTAGGGGGCGGTCCCCGCCACCCGGCCGGCGAGGACCGGCGTCTGCCGTACGCCGTTGAGTCCGATCCAGGTCAGGCCGTCGTTGAGACCGTCAAAGTGGCAGTTGACGCACGCCCATCTCTGCCGCCCGGTGGTGGCGGAGCTGAAGGCGCGTCGAGCCCGTTGCCACCGACCTCCGTCGCCGATGACGATGGTCTGATCGGGGCGGTGGCTGGTCAGCCATTGCTGCTGCGCTCCAGCGCTCAAGACGGAGACGGGATAGCGGTAGACGCTGCCGCCGAGCTCGTTGAACACGTACAGCGATGCCCCGTTGGGCGAGAAGGCCACGGCCTTGGGGCCCGCACCGACGGACAGGGTGCCCAACGGAGCGTCGTGGGGGTCGGTCGCCCCCGTGTCGAAGAACTGGACCGTGTCGGAGGCGAACCCGGCGACCGCCAGGAGGTGCGTGTGGGGGTGGTGTGCCATCGCGCGCGGCAGCAGCAGGAGCTGCTCCATACCCATCTGCGACGACGCGGGCGCCAGGCTCGACCCACCGCTGCTGCCGTGGCTGACGCCGGAGTGGAACCCGACCGTGCCCTCGTTGGAGTAGTAGAAGTCGCTCGGCGGCGCGACCGTGGCCGATTGGACGGTGCCGGTGTAGGCCAGTTGATGGGCGGTGAGGGGGAGGCCGCTGGTCGGGTGGATCACGGTGGCCAGGGCGAGCCCGGGTGTCGCCGTCGTGTCCGCGGTGGGAAGTCCGCGGGCCTGGATGGCGGCCTCAGCCTGCGGGGTGCTGGCACGCAGCGGCGACCAGTCCAGTACCTCGGTGAGGTCGCCGGCGGCGTCCACTCCCAGGCGCGCCGCCAATTGGCCCCTCTGCGTCACGGCGATGAAACCGTCGCCTACGGCGAGCGCCCGGGGTTGGTCCCACCCTGTGGCGGCGGAGGTGACCTCCATGGTCTCAGTCGCGATGGCGAGTACGTCTCCCTCGAAGGTCGTGGAGACGTAGAGCCGCTGCGTCCGCTCGTCCAACGCCAGCCCCCATGCTCCAGCGCCGACCACGGTCCGCGCAATCTCCACGCGCGCGCCAAGGTCGATCTTCGCGACCGCACCCGCCCGGTGCAGGCTGACGTAGGCAAAGCCCGCGGGCCCTACGACGACCTGCTCGGGGAGGCCGAGCAGCTGCAGCGCATCGACGTGCGCGGTCTCTCGATCGACCAGGACCAGCCGCTCGTCGTGTGAGTCGGCGACCAGCACGTGCTTGGGCGTCACTGCCATGGCGCCGCCGGCCCGCCAGGCGGGGGCGGCCGGACCGGGCAGGGCGGTCGCCCGACGAACTGGGTCGGCGGGTGGAGGCTGGACGGTCGCTGGTTCAGGTTGCGGGGCGGTGGTGTCGCCCTGGTTGGGGGCCACATTGGGGGGCTCACACGCGGTGGCGAGGAGACAGAGACACAAGAGGGTGGCGGTTCGGACAGACATGACTCACTCCCGAGGTCAGCGGGCTGCCGCGGCTAGCCAGCACCCTCATCGCCGCTACAGCAAGGGGAGGGCCAATCTGGCGCGTGTCGTCGTGGTCGACATCGGAGTCGTTTCTGGGCGCGTTCTCGCGGTCCGGTGCGGTGCACTCACTCCAGTCCCGGTGCGTGGGCACCCCCGACGTGGAACATGCTGTGCGTGTGCCTGCACTCGGTGCACCGGCGTAGCCGGGGGCGTCCACGCGCGGGCGAACCCCGAAATGGGGGACTCAGGCGGTCGGGTCCAGTCCCTGGAGGTTCAGTCGGGCAGGCTCATAGCTGGGATCGAGGGCGAGCGACTCTCGGTAGTGCTTCGCCGCTTCGTCTCTGTGGCCCATGCGATGGTGGGCCATGCCGCGCAGGTTCGAGATCGTCGCTGAGGCGGGCGCCGCGTCCAGCACCGTGAGCGCGCGCGCCGGCAGATGCCGCTCCAGGTACAACCACGCCACCCCTTCCGGGTCCGGGTGCGCGAGCCTGTGGTAGCGGCGGACGCTGCGCGCGTAGCTCGGGTAGAGGTAGACGACCACGTCGCTGGTGAGCATGTCCTCGCGCAGGGCGGTCCAGCGGCACAAACGACGGCATTTTGCGTACAGGGCGACGGGGTCTACGTGATAGAGGTCTGGGTCCTCGGCGGCCAGCGGGTTCTGGCGGAAGGAACGCGTGGACTGGAAGTTGACGGCGACGACGCCGGCGCTCAGCTCCATCATCCGGCGCAGCATCTTGTCCACGAAGAGGTCGTGTTTGGGGAGCCGGACGGTGAGTGAACCCGACGCGACCACCAGGTCGAATTTCCCGGGTTCCGGGGTGGCGTCGAGCAAGTCACACAGCTCGAATCGGCCGTCGGGGTGACGCTCGCGCGCCTTCTCGACCATCGCGGGCACGATGTCGATTCCGAGGTAGTCGGCCTCACGGCCCGTGGTGCGCAGGTACCCGAAGAGGTCGCCGAGTCCGCAGCCAACGTCGAGGACGGAGAAGGGGCCGTTGTCGTCCAGTGCCTCCAACAGGTTCTCGAACCGCAGCTCCTGGTCGAATTTCGTGCGCCACGCCACCTTGCGGGCGTCGTCGTTGTGCTCGGCCAGGAATTCTTCGTAGAACGCGTGAACGCGGCGTTGATCGAAGTGCATCGGCGAGGGTCTCGAGGTCAGGCGGAGCGCAGTCGCCGGGGCAGGCGGATCGTGAAGGTGGAGCCCGCGTTGAGCTTGGTCTCGACGTCGACGCTGCCACCGTGCAGCTCGGCGAAATTGCGAACGATCGCGAGGCCGAGCCCGATACCGCGTTTCTGGTAGCCAAAGTCACCCGAGGAGTGATGCTGGTTGGCGAAGGTACCGAAGAACGGATCAAAGATGCCGAGAAGGTCGTCATCGCTGATGCCGATGCCATCGTCCGCGACCCGCAGGTGGACCTCTCCGGTCTGGGCCACTGCGGCGCTGACCCGTACGGTCTGGCCGTCGGCGCTGAACTTGATGGCGTTGATGACGAGATGCAGCACGGCGTCCGTGATTTTCGCGGCGTCCACGTCCATCTCAAGGTCCGAGGGGCAGTCGATCTCCAATGTCTGGTCGCGCTTGACCAGGAACGGGACGACGGTGGCGCGGACGCCCTCAAGAAGGTCCACGACGCGCGCCGGGGCCAGTTCGAGCGTGGCTTCGACCTTGTTGCCCTCGAGCGCCGCGAACATTTTCTGCGTGATGTTCTGAAGCCGCGCCGTGCTCTGCCGCAATGCTTCGATATGTCTTGGGTGTTGCTCGCCGAGCTCGCGGCCCAGCAGGAAGGTGTGGCCCTGCAGGATGGCGATGGGCGTGTTGAGCTCGTGGCTGGTGAGCTCCATGAACACAGTCTTGAGGCGGTCCAGGTCCCGCAGTTTGCTGTTGGCGGCCTCCAGCTCCAGGTTTCGCCGCTCGAGAACCTCGTTGGTCTCGCGAAGTTGCAGCAACAGCATCCGCCTCTCGCGCCCCAGCTCGTACCGCTCCGCAGCCTGCGCAATCAGCAGCCGGAGCTCCTCAGGGTCCCACGGCTTGGGGATGTAGCAGTAGACGCTGCCGCTGTTGATCGCGTCGATCGCGGAGTTTGTGTCCGTGTAGCCTGTGAACAGGATGCGAACGCAATGCGGGTAGCCCTCCTTCACGAATGTGAGGAACTCGACGCCCGACATGTCCGGCATGCGAAGGTCGCTCATCACGAGGTGGACGGGCTCGGCTCGCAGGAGCGCGAACGCCGCGTCCACGGACGAAGCCGTGAGCACGCGGTAGCTGCGGCGAAGCAGGCGCTCGACTGCCGTCAGGATGGCTTCCTCATCGTCGACGACGAGGATTGTGTGCTTGGGTGTGGAGTCCACCAGCATGGAGACGGAATACCGTGGTAGTGGCCGGGACTATACCAGCCCGATTTGGGGGGCGCAATCGGCTCCGTGGCGGATTGAACAATGCTGGGCCCTGCGATATAGAGCCCGGTCCCTGCCAAGCACGCGAGGCTTTTCAAGATGATGACCAAAGACGAGATCAAGAACGCTGAGACCGACCTCCGCGACAGGCTGCTCGAGCTGCGGAGGTATCTTTGACCCGGCTTCTAAACTGAACCGGATCCGAGAACTGGACATCATCAGCAGTGAGCCCGGTTTTTGGGACGACGCCGACGCGGCCAGCGTGGTCATGCAGGAGCGCACCTTTCTGGCAGGCGTGATCAGCCAGATGGAAGGCCTGGAGTCCTCTCTGGAGGACGTGGGCGTCTACCTGGAGATGTTCGCGGAAGACCCCGACGAGACCAGCCTGCTGGTGGATGCCGAGGCGGCGGTCCGATCGATGCGGACCATCGTCGAGGGCCTTGAGACCCAGCGTATGCTGGGCGGCGAGAACGACAAATCCGACGCCATTCTGACTCTCAATTCCGGCGCCGGCGGCACGGACAGCCAGGATTGGGCCGAGATGCTGCTGCGCATGTACCTGCGCTGGGCGGAGCGGCGCGGGTTCAAGGTGGAGCTCGTGGATCGGCAAGATGGCGCGGAGGCCGGGATCAAGAGCGCGGAGCTGCGCATCATGGGACCGTTCGCCTACGGCTTGCTCAAGGCGGAGATTGGCGTCCATCGGCTCGTGCGCATCTCGCCGTTTGACTCGCAGGGCCGGCGCCACACGGCGTTCGCCAGCCTGTTTGTCATTCCGGAAGCGGACGACGCCATCGAGATCGACATCGACACCAAGGATCTCAAGGTGGATACCTACCGGGCCAGTGGCGCCGGCGGCCAGCACGTCAACAAGACGGACTCCGCCATCCGCATCACGCACGTGCCCACCGGCATCGTGGTCCAGTGTCAGAACGAGCGCTCCCAACACAAGAACAAGGCGACGGCCATGAAGCTCCTGAAGGCCAAGCTGGTCGACAAGGAGCGGCAGGAGCGCGAGGCCGAGATGGACGCGGCCAACGCGCAGAAATCCGCCATCGAGTGGGGAAGCCAGATCCGGTCGTACGTGTTGTACCCCTATCGCATGGTCAAGGACCTCCGGACCGGCGTGGAAAAGAACAACACAGACGCTGTCCTGGACGGCGACCTGGACGACTTCATCACGGCATACTTGCTGCACTCC
Organism: uncultured Pseudomonadota bacterium; assembly: GCA_937890335.1. Classification (GTDB taxonomy): domain Bacteria; phylum Myxococcota_A; class Bradymonadia; order Bradymonadales; genus CALBXO01. The sequence goes on from CALBXO010000249.1 coordinate 17,902, forward strand.
GGCGGGGCCACCGACTCCCAGGAGGCCTGAGTACGGCGTTGACGGTGGGCCGTCTACGCACAGTGTGACGCATGGCATACGAACCCTACATCGGTATCCGCTACCTGCTCGCGCGGGGGGTCGACACGGTCAGTGTCGTCACCCTGATCTGTGTGTGTGGCGTGGCCGTGGGCGTGATGGCGATGATCGTCGTGCTCAGCGTGATGGGCGGGTTCGAGGGGGACCTGAAGACCAAGATTCTCGGTACGAAGACACATGTCGTCGTACACGGCGAGGATTGGGACCGCGTGGAAAATGTCGGCCCGCTGCTCACGTCCATCCGCGCAGTGGACGGTGTGATTGGGGGCGGCGCCCTACATCGAGACCGAGGTGATGATCTCGAGCCCGACAAATCTCGCGGGCGTGGTGATCAAGGGCATCGACCCCGAATCGGTTGGCTCCGTGTCGGACCTGGAGCGCAATCTGGTGGACGGGGACCTGGCCTACCTGGACAGCCCCAAGCGCGTGCGCGCGGGCCTGCGCGGGCTCAGCGACCCGGAGGAGCTGGATCGGATTCTGGACGAGCTGGAGTTCGAACGGAACCTGGAGCCGGTCCCCGGCGACAAACGCGACGGCCGCTACCAGCCGGGTATCGAGGGTAAGGTCTACAAGGCGCCGGATGGTCAGATTGTGATCGACCAGGGCGCGCGCGAGGAGTTTCGGCGCAAGTTCATCATGTCGCCGAGCCGCGCCGCCGACGGTGGCGAGATTGGTAAGGCTGTCGGCGAGCACGTCGGCGACGCGCAGCTTCCCCCGGCGGACGGCGCTGCGGACAAGGCTGGAGCCGCCGGCGCTGGGCTGGGGAACCCGGGCGGCGACAAACTGCCTGCCGAGGCCTACGACGACGACCCGCCCGACGGGTTCATGCCGCCGTTGCCGGGACAGGGCGCGCCGGCGGGTGACCACGGCTACGCGGAGAGCCCGCCCGAGGGCTTCATGCCTGCGCTTCCGGGCCAGGAAGGTGCGCCGGAAGGCGTGATGCCTCCGCTGCCCGGAGAGGGCGAGGTTGCCAAGCCGGGGGCGCCGTCGATGGCCTCACGCAAGGCGGTGCCGGGCATCATCATTGGTCGCGAGCTCAAGAAGTCCCTGCAGGTGGACATCGGGTCCGAGGTCAACGTGGTTGCGCCCAAGGGCGACGTGGGTCCGTCCGGACCCATTCCGCGCAGCCGACCGTTCAAGGTCGTCGGCATCTTCTACTCGGGCATGTACGAGTACGACACGAAGTATGTCTACCTCTCGATCCCGGCAGCAAGGGACTTCCTCAACATGCCGGAGGGATCGGTGACGGGGGTGGAGGTCAAGACGGCGGACGTGGAACAGGTCAAGAAGTACCGCAACGCGACCCGCGCGCACATCGACTCGGACGGGCTCGGGGAAGGGCTCGTGGTCGAGGATTGGCAAGACCTGAACCGCAGCTTGTTTCTGGCGCTGGAGCTCGAGAAGTGGGTGATGTTCATCATGCTGCTGGGCATCGTCGTCGTCGCCGGATTCAGCATCCTGTGCAACCTGGTGATGATGGTCATGGAGAAGACGCGCGAGGTCGCGATTCTCAAGAGCCTGGGCGCAACCGGCGGCGGCGTCCTGCGCATCTTCGTGATTCAGGGGTCGCTCATTGGTGCCTTTGGGACTGTGCTTGGTGCGCTGCTCGGTGTCGTTGCGTGCTTGTTCATCGAGTTCTACGGCATCGGGCTCGACCCGGACGTGTACTACATCAGTCACCTGCCGGTGGAGATGGACCCCGTGTTGATCCTCACCATCGCGGTGGCCTCGGTCGTCGTGAGCACCATCGCCACCCTCTACCCGGCGGCCCTCGCGTACCGCCTCATGCCCGTAGAAGGGCTTCGTCTGGAGTAAGCATGTCGGCCCGGATTCGCATCGAGCACCTTCGCAAGGTCTACGTGAAGGACGGCAAGCAACTGCCCGTCCTGCGGGGCATCGACGTCGAGATTGCGCCGGGCGAGATGGTGTCGATCGCCGGGGCGTCCGGCGCGGGCAAGAGCACGTTCCTGCACGTCCTTGGGACGCTGGACCATCCGAGCTCGGGGCGCGTCCTGTTCGACTCCCTGGACGTGTTCAAGATGAAGCAGGCGCGCATTGCCGCGTTCCGCAACGAGTCCATCGGTTTTGTGTTCCAGTTTCACCATCTGTTGCCTGAGTTCTCCGCGCTCGAGAACGTGGCCATGCCGGCCATGATCGCGCGGAAGTCGCGGGCACAAGCCGAGGCGATGGCCCGCGAGCTGCTCGTGAGAGTGGGACTGGAGCAGCGCCTCACCCACAAACCCGGCGAGCTGTCCGGGGGCGAGCAGCAGCGCGTGGCGCTCGCGCGCGCTTTGGTGATGAAGCCCAAGCTGCTCCTGGCGGATGAGCCGACGGGCAACCTGGACGTGGGGACCAGCGATGGAATCCATGCACTGTTCCGTGAGCTCAACCAGGACATGGGCATCACGATCATCGTCGTCACCCACAACCCGATCCTCGCCGCGATGATGCCACGCCAATTGTGCATGGACGCGGGACTGCTCGAGGATGTGACCGCCGACGCTTGACACGCGCGGTCAGCCGGGTGACACAACCCGACCCGCAGCCCGATGGGAGAATCTCGCATGACCTTGACACTATCTGGAGAGCCGAGCGGCGCCCGCCGTGTGGTCTCTGGTTATGTGTACGCAGTCGCCTTCACCTGCTCGCTGATCGTGCTCGCGCTCGCCGCGACCGCGCATGCGCAGGCGGGAAAGACGGTCGACGACATTCGCGTCGACGGGAACCGCAGGGTTGAGGCCGAGGCGGTGCTGCGCAACGTCCGCCAGAAGGTGGGCGACCCACTCAGTTACGACCAGATCAGCCGAGACGTGCGCGCGGTCTATGCGCTTGGCTTCTTTGACGACATTCAGGTCGACGCGACGGAGACGGGCGGCAAGCTCATCCTGACGTTCCTGGTCAAAGAGAAGCCGTCGGTGGCGAAGGTCGAGTTTGAAGGCAACGACGAACTCGACGACGACGAGATCAAGGAGGTGGTCAACCTACGGACCTTCTCCGTGCTCGACGTCAGCAAGATCAAGGCGAACGAGCAGAAGATAAAGGAGCTCTACGCCGAGAAGGGCTTCTTCCTGACCGAGGTCAACGCCAAGATCATCCCCCTGAGCGCCGACAATCAAGACGAAGTCCGGGTGGTGTTCAAGGTGGAGGAGTACGCCAAGGTCCAGGTGCGGCGGATTACGTACCTGGGCAACAAGTACATCGACGATGAGGAGCTCGGGGCGATCATGGAGACCCGTGAGGGTCACTTCCTGAGCTTCCTGACGAGCTTTGGCGTCTTCAAGGAGACCAGCTTCGAGGCCGACCTCGAGCGGATCACCGCCTACTACTACAACAAGGGCTACATCAACGTGAAAGTCGCGCAGCCACAGCTCCGGCTGTCGCGCGACAAACGCTACCTCTTCATCACGATTCCCATCAGCGAAGGGGAGCAGCACTTCGTCAACTCAGTCGACCTGACCGGGGACTTCCTCAAGGAGAAGGAAGAGCTGATGAAGCTCGTCACGCTCAAGCCGGACGACATCTTCAGCTACGGCGACATGCGCGGCGACCTGTCGCGCCTCAAGGACCTGTACCAGGACGCCGGCTACGCGTACGCGAACGTGAACCCGTTGCCGCGCGTGGACCAGGACACGCGCCGTGTGGATCTGACCTACGACATCCAGAAGGGTTCCAAGGTCTACTTTGGCCGCATTGAGGTCGTGGGGAACACGAAGACGCGGGACAAGGTGATCCGGCGCGAGCTTCTCATCACCGAGGGCGAGCTGTTCAGCAGCACGCGCATCCAGCGCAGCAAGGCGCGGGTGCAGCGGCTGGGCTTCTTCGAGTCGGTTGAGATCACCACGCACCAGGGCGACAGCCCGCAGGTCGTGGATGTGAAGGTCACCGTTGCGGAGCGAGCCACGGGTACCTTCCAGGTGGGCGCGGGATTCTCGAGCGTCGAGAACTTCATCGCCATGGCGCAGATCAGCCAGAACAACCTGTTTGGGCGCGGGCAGTCGCTGAGCCTCCAGGCCACGCTGTCGAGCATCCGAACGCTGTTCAACATCCGCTTCAGCGAGCCCTATCTCCTCGACACGCGGCTGCAGCTCAGCTTTGACGTGTACGACTTTGAGTTCATCTTCAACGACTTCACCCGCAGCTCGACGGGCGGCAGCGTGACCCTGGGCTACCCTCTGCCCCGTAGCTGGCTCAACGCGGTGCACCTCTGGGGCGACGTCAGCGTCTCCGGTACCTACAAATTCGAGCTCGTCGAGGTTGAACTCGGCGGTCGGACCGGGTCATCCAACCGCCGGCTGGCCGATCTGCTCGCGGGTGGACAGACCAGCTCCGTGCGCAGCTCGGTGTTCTGGGACACGCGGGACAACCGCCTGTTTCCGACCAGCGGCTTCTTGCAGACGGTGGCCGTGGAGGTCGCCGACGACGTAATCTTCAGTGAGAACGAGTTCGTGCGGTACACCGGCGACAGCCGCTGGTACTTCCCGATCGTCTGGGAGTTCGTGCTCAAGATCAACGCCGAGATTGGCGTCGTCCAGAGCATCAACCCGGACAAGCCTGTGCCGATCTTCGAGCGGTTCTTCCTGGGCGGGCCCAACAGCGTCCGCGGGTTTGAGCGCGCGACGCTCGGACCCAAGCGCAAGGTCGGGGCGAACCCCGGGGACCCCGCCAGTATCCTCGAGGACTTCAACGTCGGCGGAAACAAGAAGCTCGTGCTCAACGCCGAGATCGAGTTCCCGATTTTCGCGGCGGTTGGCATCAAAGGCGTCTTCTTTTTCGACATGGGCAACTCTTTCGACGACGGCGTGAACTATGCTCTGACCCCAGATCTGTTTGCAGATCCGGATGGGGACTTTGCCAACTCCCTCCGCACGAGCGTCGGCTTCGGGTTCCGGTGGTTCAGTCCCATCGGACCGCTCCGCTTTGAGTGGGGTTTCCCGTTGCGCCGGCTGGCCGGGGAAGATCCGTTGGTGTTTGAATTCAGTATTGGCAACGCATTCTAGCTTGAGGGCCCAGGCGAGATGCCCGGGCCAACCGGAGGTTCCAAATGATGACCCGCAACGTGTTGACCGCCGCCGCCGTGGCTCTGCTCTGCCTGACCTACACCGCCCGCACCGTCGAGGCGCAGGAGGTCAAGATTGCCTATGTGGACCTGCAGAAGGCGCTGCTGGAGGTGGAGGACGGCAAGAAGGCCAAGGGCAAGCTCAAGGGCATGTTCAACAAGCGTCAGAAGACGCTGGACGCCGAGCAGGAGAAGCTCAAGGAGTTCAAGGAGAAGCTCGAGGTCGAGCTGAAGTCCGATCTTCTCAGCGACGACAAGAAGAAAGAGAAGATGATGGAGTACCAGCAGCGCTTCTACGAGCTGCAGAACCTGTACGTGAAGCTGCAGAAGGAGCTGGCCGAGGCCGAGGCCAAGGAGACCAAGAAGATCTTCACGCGCTTCCGCGAGATCCTCAAGGACATTGGCCAGACCAAGGGGTACACCATCATCCTGGAGAAGACCGAGAGCTCGGTGTTGTGGGCCCGCAAGGACCTCGACATCACGGACCTGGTCATCCAGAAGTACAATGCCGGTGGCAAGTAGCCACCGACTGTTCTTTGTCCTCGCGGTGCTCCTGGTGGGCGGCTGCGAGTGTGGGCCCAAAGGCCCCGGCCCAGGCCCGCGCAGCGACGCGGGCTCCGGTCGACCTGAGAAGGCTGCGCCCGCGCTGGCCGAGAGCGAACCCAACGACGACGCTGCGCGTGCGACGGCCTTCCGGTTGATACCCGAGGCGCCTGGGTCTCCGCTGTTTGAGAAGCTGCACGGGGAGCTGGCGCAGGCGGGCGATGTGGACTGGCTCCGCATACCGACGCAAGCGGACCGGCCGCTGCGGACCTTGACCGTCGCATCCGAGGGGGACGTCGCGCTGCTCTGGAGTGGCGCCGAAGACGCGGTCACCGACCTCAAGGGACCCGGCGAGGGCGAGGAAGTCCAGAATCTCGCCGGGGCCGCTGTCGTGACCGTAGCGGTGGTCGCGGGTTCAGCCGCCGGCCCCTATCCGATCAAGTACACGGTAGCCCTGTCGCGCGGCGGGGTGTCCGGCGGCGTGGAAGCGGAGGCTGGGGGAGACGGCACCACGGTGTTGTCGTTCCCGGGCGAGATGCAGGGTGTGTTCAACTACCGCGGCGACGCCGACAAGTGGGAGATCGCGGCGGGAGACGGAGTCGTCCGGTTTGAGTACCTCGCGCCGGAGGGCGTCGCGTCGACCGTGAAGCTCGCGCGGGGCGGGACGGTCTTTGACGTGGTCGAGATGGAGGCACAGGGGGAGGACAGACGCCCGCTGGTTCGCCCAAACCTCGCCGGCGGAGCGTTCACAATTGAGGTCGAACTCGATTCCGATGTACCCGGCGTCGCTGGCGCCTACTCGGTGCGGATGCTCGGCCACCCAGCGGTGCCAGACGGTACAGTGCTCGAGGTGGAACCCAGCGGTGCGGACGCGCCCACCGACCTCGGGACGCACTCCAAGGCGCTCGGGTACCTGCACGCCCTCGGCGACAAAGACCGCTTCACGCGCACCATTCCGGAGCCCGAGGACGGCGAGGCGGCTCCTTGGGTGTTGCGGGCGGGGCTGACGGACGACACGCAAGGCGTGCGGTTTGCCGTGGAGAATGCGGGGGACACCGTGCCGGCGGGCACGGGGCGCGTGTGCAATCGGATCGTCGTGCCCGGCCAGCTTGTCATCGACGTGGACATCGCGGAGGGCGAGCCCCCCGTGTTGCCCATTCGATACGGTCTGGACGTGACTCTGAGGCCGGCCAAGGACGAAGAGGTCGAGCCCAATCATCGGGTGTCCAAAGCCACGGCGGCGCCCTTTGGTTCGTCGCTCTCCGGGTTCCTGCACCCCGTGGGTGATCAGGACTTCTGGTCGTTCGAGGTCGCCGCGGCGCCCGAGGTCAAAGAGGACACGGCCGGATTGGACAACCTGGTCCGGGGGGCAGGTCTCGCGCCGACACCGTCGGCTGGACTGTCGGCGATAGAAGTGCAGGTGACGGCTCCCGAGATCGACGCGGAGCTTGAGATTGTCGATGAGGACGGCGCGCCCATCGCCAAGGCGAACAGCACCGGGTTGGGCGGGACCGAGAAGCTCAAGGTCGACCTCCCCGCCGGAAAGTACTTCGCTGTCGTTCGCCCCGCGGCGTCGGGCGCCAGCGCCTGCGGCTTGCCCTACTCGCTGCACATCAACCTGCGATGAGACCTGCGATGCCCGCCCGGATCGAACCGGTGGGGAGGGGAGAGTCGCCGGGGTGAAACGCGGCCAACACTTCACGCCCCCGGCGGCGGCGGCGGCCCTGGCAGACCTCGCCCTGGCCACGTGCCGGCGGCCTGTCCGGCGAGTTCTGGACCCTGCCTGTGGGGATGGCGCGCTCCTGGCGGAGATGGCGCGTCGGGTTCCCGACGCGCAATTGGTCGGCTACGACATTGATCCAGAGGCGCTGGCGGCAGCGAAGCTGCGCGTCCCGTCCGCCCGGTTTGTGCTGGGTGACGCGCTCGCCTGCGCGTCGGGTCCG
>CALBXO010000250.1 GCA_937890335.1 uncultured Pseudomonadota bacterium
TGGAGGTTCGGGAGGTGCTCAGGCAGAAGACCTCGTGCAGACCCCACGCGCCGCCGCGGCACACGCGGTCAAAGCTCGTGACAGAGGCTTGCACCGCAGATTGTCCCTCGTATCCGTGGCCAGTCGCGGTGAACAAGCTGGAGGTCCACTCGCGGACGCCTCCGGCGAGGTCCCGAACGCCGTAGGGCGACTCATCGGCCTCAAAGGCCCCCACGGGCTCCGGCTGCGCGGGCTCCGGCCGTGAGCGGAGCATCTTGCAGAACGTGGGGTCAAAGCGCTCGCCCCACGGAAACAGGCGTCCGTCTCCGCCACGGGCCGCCTTCTCCCACTCCTGCTCGGTCGGAAGCCGGTAGCGGCGTTCGTCCTTTGCGCTTCTCCAGGCGATGAATGCGATGGTGTCCTCGTAGGACACGCCAAACACCGGCAGGAACCACTCGTGGCCTTGTTGCTCGGGGTAGCGGGCGCGCGCAGGCCCGACGATCAACGAGTCGATGGGCGTGTAGTGACCGGAGGTACTCTTCTGACAGAGAATCCCGGCCTCCTTGGTCCGCGGCATGCGCTCAATGGCCTCGGCGGGGTCCTGCTTCTCGAGCTCGACGATGAACTCCAGGTACTCCGCCATGGTGACCGGATACCTCGCGATGAGGAAGCCCGGTATGTAGACGCGCCCGCGGGGCAGGGGCGAGAGCGCGTCGCGCGTGTCGCCGATGATCGCGATGCCAGAAGGCACATAGACGAAGTCTCGGCCGATGTCGTCGTCGCGAAACAGACGCACCGCGATGTCGATGTCCGCACAGCGTGGCACGTCAAAGGTGATGACGGCGTCTCGGTGATGGGCCAGCGACAGAGTTGCCCGGTACCGACCCATCCGGATTCGGGGCAATTGCACCTCGGCCGCGCCGATGTCCCACCGCTGGGTTGGCGCCAGCCGTCCATCCCGCGCCTCGATGCGCTCGAGCACGACTTCGGCCAGCGGAGGGTCGCTGGTCAGGCGCAGCCGGGCGTCGCCGCGCAGGCGCGCCGTGTACTCACCCGTGTCGTTCCGGTCCACCAGGAGCGCGTAGTAGCGCACGGCGAGCTCGTCGTCGCGGCGCTCGGCGTCCTCCAGGCGCGCCCAGTACAAACCGGCAAGTCCGGCGCGCGCCATGGGACTGTCGGGCTCATACGCGAGCGCTTGCAGGTAGGAGGCTTCGGCCTCGCCAAACTGCTCGACGGCCTCGTCCTCAAGCTTGCGGAGCGCCTGCTGGTCGGCCCACAGGCTCATCTTCTCCTCGATGGGCTCCCACCCCTCGAACATCAGCCGCTTGCGCGCGATCGTCGTCGAGAGCTCCGCGATGGCGGCCAGGGATTGAAGGTACTCCGCTTCCACGGCGTCGCCGGCGGCCACACGGGTCGCGGCCATGGATCGGTTGTGGTCCGCGTTGCGGCGGTTCTCGATGAACGCTTCCACGCTGTTCCTGAGCTCGAGCGCGGACGCTTGCCTGGACTCCGGCGACTTGGCCAGCGCCTGCATGGCGATCTCCTCGAGCTCAAGGGGAACATGCCGTCCAAACTCGGCTGCGCGCTTGCTCGGCGGCACCACCGGCTCCCGGACGACCTTCATCATCGTCTTGACCGGCGACTCGGCCTCAAACGGGGGCGAGAGGCACAGCATCTCGTAGAGGAGCGCGCCCAGCGCGTAGATGTCCACGGCGGGCGTGTTTGAGGTTCCCATGGCCTGCTCGGGAGCCATGTACTCTGGCGTGCCGAACACTGTGTCCACGGGGGTCGCCCGCCGCCGTTGGCTGTCGCTGGTCTGAATCTCATCGCTGATGAGTTTGGCGATGCCCCAGTCCATGACGATGACTTCGCCATAGTCCCCCACGAGGATGTTCTCGGGCTTCAGGTCCCTGTGGATGACCCCCTTGCTGTGGGCGTACTGCACCGCCATGCAGATCTGGTTGAACACGCTGAGCAGCCGGATGAGACCAAACTCCGCGACTGTCTCCGCCTCGTCGCGTCGCAGGCGATGGATGACCATCCGCAGGCTGGCTTTGCCCACGTACTTCATCGTGTAGAACAGCTCGCCGGTCTGAAGGACGCCGACGTCGTAGATGGGGATGATGTTGGGGTGTTCGAGCTGTCCGGTCGCCTGCGCCTCGGCCAGGAAGCGGTCGAGGATGTGCTCTTGCGTGCCGTCGTAGCCGAGCTGGATCTTCATCGCGACCTTTCGGCCGAGGAACCGATCGTCGCTGAGCACGACGCGCGCGGTGGCGCCGCGGCCGATCTCGTCACCGACGGCGTAGCGCGACGCGCGCACCGAGGGTCCGTCCCACGCGGATGGGTTCAGGAAGCGGCGCGTGTCCTCTTCCTCGCCGAACTCGATGAGTGGGTGCTCGTCGGTCTCGCTGCTGTGCAGGCGCTGTCCGATCCTGTCCCAGGTGGAGATGGACCCGCTGGGCCGACGTACGGCGAGGGCTTTGAGTGCGTCGATGGCGTCATCGCTCAGGCCGAGGCGACTCTGGACCTCTTCGACGCGCTCGTGCTCGGCAAAGTCCGGCATCGCCAGGAGCACGCGCGTGTACACGTCCAGGTCCACGATTCCTTCATGGATCGCGAGGACAGCCAGCTCCAGCAGTTCGTCGAGAGTGGTGTTGCTCATCCGCGTTCCATTGTCGCCGATCGCCGTGGCCGTGGCCAGAATGCGGCGGCCCTTGTTGCGGACGCCCGCGACTGCGGGTATCTGGGTGAGCATGAAGTATCGAGAGGAACTCGGAATTGTTCTCAAGGGCGTCTGCATGGGCATCGCGGACGTGATTCCCGGCGTCAGCGGCGGGACCCTGGCGCTGATTCTTGGGATCTACCACCGGTTTATCGACGCGGTGAAATCGATCACGCACCGCCCGGTCATGCCGTTCTTTCGCTGGGTCCTCTCGGGGTTCAAGGCCGACCAGAAACAGGCATTCCTCGACGCGTTGGGCACCGTGCACCTGCGTTTTCTTCTGCCGCTCGGCTTCGGCATCGCCGTCGCCATGGGCGTGGGCGCCAAGGTCATCCCGGAGCTGATGGAGCGCTACCCGGCGACCATGCGCGGGTTGTTCTTTGGCCTCATCGTCGCGAGCGTCGCCGTGCCCATCAAGCTGATGCCCCGACGGGACCCGGTGGCAATGGGCATCGCGTTTGTGCTGGCCCTGGGCTGCGGCGTGGCCGGCTTTTCGCTGACGGATCCGAACGCGATCGTGGACACCACCAGCGAGTGGGTGAAGGTGCGGGTGGACGAGCCGCAGACGCTGGAGCACGCGTTGCGCCGCGGTCCCAGCGCGCTGACGGCAAACCAGGTGTATTGGTCGGAACAGAACGCGGGTCTGCGGGCCGCGTACGAGGCCGCGGAGCCGGAGAAGGCCCAGGCGTTGGCCGACGCGCACGCCGGCGAGGGCATGATTCTGGCGACCGACAAGAAGGCCATGAAGGCGGTAGCGGAGCCGTACAATGAGCTCATGGTGCCCGTTGGCACCGTGCTGTCGGTGCCGCGGCCGAGCTATTGGTTTGTGATGTTGGCGGGGGCGGTCGCGATCTGTGCCATGGTCCTCCCCGGTATCTCCGGCTCGTTTCTGCTGCTGATCTTCGGCGTGTACTACTTCATCTTGAATGCCGCCAAGAGCATTCCCACGCTGCTGCTGGCCGGGACGGTACCCACGGAGGCCATCATCTACGTCGCGTGCATGTTGACGGGCATTGGCGTGGGGTTGCTGAGCTTTGCGCGCGTGATGAGTTTCCTGCTGCGCAAGTTTCCCACCGCCACGATGGGGGCGCTCGTGGGGCTGATGGTGGGGTGCCTCCGGGCGATCTGGCCGTACCAGATGCAAGCTGAGGGGCGCATCGTCAACTACCTGCCACAGACGTGGGGCAGCGCCGAACTGATTCCGCTCGTCGCCGTCGCCATCGGGATTGTTCTCGTCATCGTCCTGCAGGTCGTTGGGAACCGAAGCGAGCGCATCGGCGACCCTGACGGAGCCTGAGCCGCCGGAAACGGATTCTCATTGACGCTGTGCGCTGGACGGTGTTCAAGTTGCGTCCATGACGGCGCGCGAATCCGATGTACGGGCCTTGGGAGAAGAGATTCTCCGGCTCATGGGCAA
>CALBXO010000251.1 GCA_937890335.1 uncultured Pseudomonadota bacterium
ACCCCTATGACGCCGTCCGTTCCGGGGATCGGGACACACCGGGCGGCCCGGATTCCACCGAGCACGATGCTGCGCTGGCTCGCGAACCTCTCGTCGTGGCTCAGGTCCATGGAGCCGACCGGCTCGCCCGTCGCACGGACTCGGTCTGCGATGGAGTGGCTGGGCGCGCTCTCGTCACCGACGAATGTCTTTCGGTCGAAGTTGTGCCCGACCTCGACAGTCGCCGCTCCGGCCTCGTCGTAGAGGATCACGAATCCGCGGTCGTGGTTCGTGACGTCGAGGGCCGCGTCTACCAGGGCGTGGAGGAGTGGCTCGAGTTGGCGTATGCGGGCGATCTCGCGGGCGCATTGCAGGACGAGTCGCAAGCGGGCGGCGGTGCCGCCAGCGCTCTGGATCTCCTGTCGAGCGGCCGTCAGCTCCTGCCGTGCTTCCTCCAGATCCAGGCGAGCGCCGAGCGGTTCGAGGATCTGGATCGCCTGGTCGAGCATCTTGACCGCGCCCCGGGGGTCCCGCTTTGCCCGCTGGAGTCGGGCCTCGAGCGTGAAGGTCTGGGCGAGCTCGTACCTTGCTCCTTGCTCCTCAAAGAGGATCTTTGCGTCCTGAATCTCCCGCGACGCGTCGGTCACCTCGCCCAACTCGAGCAGCGCCACGCCGCAGACTCGGTGGAGCAGGGCCTCTTCGGTCGTCCCTATGGCGCCTGCCGTAGGCTGTAGGGCGGCCCTGGCCAAGGCCAGAGCCTGCCGTGGAAATCCTTCGGCCATCTTGAGCTCGGCGCGGCGCCGCGAGGCCTCCACCAGCTCGCCCTGGGCGCCCACCTCCCGCGCGAGGCGTTCACACGTGTCCAGCGCTTCTGCCGCGTCGCGAAACTGACCCCGGCGAATCTGGGCGTCGGCGAGGTTGCCGTGCAACATCGCCTCAAACCGGGTGTACCCGAGCTGAGCGGCCAGCGCGCGTCCCGTCTCGAAGGTGCGGACCGCCTTTTCGAGTTCGCCGCGATCTTTGTAGAGGACGCCCAGGTTGTTGAGCGCATGGACGCGTTCGTTGGAGTGACCGAGGCGGTCCACCACGTCGGCGAACTGCTCCCACTTTGCCTGGGCTTCGCTCCATCGCCCGCGCATGTACGCGGTCACGCCCTCGTTGTTGAGAGCCTTCGCCACCTCCGACAGCAATCCCAGCCTGGTGAAGACGGCCGACGCACGCTGGTACGCGGCGGCAGCCTCCTCCAGCATCCCTCGGTAGCGCAGCGCGGTGCCGAGGCCCTTGAGCGCATCGGCCAGCAGGACGTCGTCCCCGCGGTCCGTCGCGTCCGCCGCAGTGTCGGTCAGGATGTCGGTCGCCTCCTGGTGGTCGCCGGCGTGCCAGGCGATGGTCCCCAGGAGATACCGCAGCTGCGCAGAACCCGCGTGATCGGACTGCGAGATGGGGGAGCGCAATCCGTCGTCGGCAACGGTGCGCGCCTCGTCATAGCGGCCCAACATGGTCAGCGACCAGCCGTGTGCGAAAGCGCGCTCGAGGCAATGGCTGCACTTGCCACAGCACTGGGCGTTGGCGAAAGCGGACAGAGCCGCCTCGTGCTCGCCCTGTTCCGCCAGGGATCTTCCCAGGGCCAGGTGGAGTCTGGGCGGAGGCTGTTCGTCCTGTTCGATTGCCGCGCCGAAGGACTCGGCGGCGCCAGCAGCGTCACCACCGCGCATCTGTGTCTCGCCGAGCCGCTGGAGCAGCTGCGTTGCCGACATCAGGTCGGTGTCCGCAAGCGCAGCTCGGGCGCTCGCGGCCAGTCGCAGGGCGCGGGCCGCGCGGTGGAAGTCAAACAAGTCTTCAGCGTGGTCGGCGGCCTCGAGTCCAAGCAAGACCACCTGCCGCTGCTGTCCGGCGCTGCCGGCCAGCGCCTGCGCCAGGTGGGGGTCCGTGACGAGACCGCTGGACAGGGTCCGGGCGCTCAATTCGCGAAACTGCTCCTGCGGGATCCATTGCCGGGCGGCGCTTCCGATCGAGGACGCGGCGGGTGTGAGGCGACCGCCGTCACGCCGCAGGACGCCGTCGGCCAGCAGCCGCTCGACGTCGTTGTGGACGTCACGAGCCGCAACCTGGGCTACCGCGACATCCGTTGCTTGCCGGCCGAGGAGCGAAACAATCGCCAGCACGGTCAGGGTGGGCAATTCGTAGACTGCCAGGTGGTCGGACGCGGCATCCTGCACGGCCTGCGGCAGCGCGGCGGTCTCGATGGCTGCGAGATCTGCATGCCACCGGCCGGCGCGCGACCGGAGATGGCCAGCCCGGATCAGTGTGGAAAGATCGCGCTCGATCGCCGCCGGGACCCCACCGGAACGCTCGTGCAGGACAACGGCCAGGTCCTCCAGATTCTCCACCGGCCCCAATGACGCCTCCACGAATGGGCCGATGCTCTTGGCCGCCAGCGCCGGAATGTCTATGGACAGACCCTCGGAGGGTGGCTCCGACGCGGAGAATTCGGCGACGATCCACAGTGGCGCGATCGCGGACGCGCGCCCGAGTGTCCGCAGCCAGTCCTGCATCCGCTCCACGTCGTGCGAGGCGTCCATTGTGACGACGATCGGGCGTCGTTGGGCCCGGTCGACGAGTGCATCGCCAAGCAAGGCGTCAAACCCCTGGACGCCGCCACGGGTCGCATTCGAGGGGCGGGCGACGCCCAGGAGCGTGGCCAGGCCGAGGCGCTGGTGCGCGGCGTCCATCGCTCCGAGTTCAATGACCTCGAACTCGCGCAGCCGCGCGCGGACCGCGACCTCAGACACGATCCGAGACTTGCCGATTCCCGCGTGTCCGCGGATGCACAGCAGCGTCCCTCGGTCCGGCGACTGCCCGCCCCATCCGAGGGCGCCCTCGACCAGATGCAGCAACGACTCGCGCCCGACCAGCCGTGTCCGACCCTGGTGTCCCCGTCCTTCCAGGTCCTCGCGGAAACGAGGGTCGTCGACGGCGTCGGCGAGCGCGGCGGCCACCTCCGAGGCCGATCGGTAGCGCGCTGTGGGCGACGTAGCCAGAAGTCGCTGGACGATCTCGGCTACAGCGGACGGTATGTCGGGCCGCTCGGCGCGGACGGACGACGGCGCGCAGTTCAACTTGGCGCGGAGCATCTCTTCCGTGGTCCCGCTGAACACCGGAGTGCCCGTGAGAAGCTCGTGGAGAACGACGCCGAGACTGTAGAGATCGGCCGCAATCCCCGGCACCTGTCCAGCCAGGACCTCCGGCGCCAGGTAGGCGAGGGTCCCGCGGGCGGTCCCCTCGGCTTCGCCAGATTGCAAGGCGAGGCCGAAGTCCAGGAGCCGAAGCGGCGTGTGGGGGTCCGCGGGGAAGTAGATGTTGGACGGCTTGAGGTCCGCGTGGATCACGCCTTGCGCGTGGAGATATCCCAGGCCCGCGGTCAGATCGCGGGCGATCCTCAGGAACTCGTCGACCTCGGGCAGCGGGCCCTCGGGCCGCTCGCCGGCGCCCGCGAGCAGCTCCATCGTATAGAAGGGTTTGCCGTCCTGCGCGTACTGGAAGTCGAGAACCTGGACGAGGCAGGGATGGCGCAGCCTGCTCAGGATCGCGAACTCGCGGGACGCGTCGCGGGCGTCGGACCAATGGCGCAGTCGCTTGAGGGCGACCGTACGACCGGTCGACTGGTCGACCGCCTCGTACACGACGCCCCCGGTACCCTCACCCAGTGTCCGGACCACCCGGTAGCGCCCGACGCGGTCACCCGGCGCTTCCTGTTCACTCTGCCTTTCGTTGCTCATTTTGTGGTCTCAGCCCCCCCAACTCGCAGTTGGACCATCGGCAGGATGCCGTGCAATGCTGAACTTTCGTGTCCGGCGGCGTGGCGATTCACTGGACTTCGGCACACAGGTGTTACTCTCTTCAGCCATGCAGCAGGGGGAGTTGGTCGCGGCGGGAGAGTTTGTGCGTGTGGCGGTCGTGGACGCGCCGTTGCCGGCCCTCACTTACCGCCTGCGACCTGCCGATGAGGGCGTGGCCGCCGGCGTTCGTGTCCTTGTCCCGCTGTCCGGCCGTCCGGTTCTTGGCGTCGTGTTGGGGCCGGCCCAAACCCCTGGCCCCGACCTTGTCCGTCGGGTGCGAGAGGTGGGCGAGGTGCTCGACGACGCCCCTGTCCTGAGCCCGGGCCGGCTGGATCTGGTTCGCTGGATGGCGAGCTACTACCACTGTCCACCGGGCGATGTGATCAGGTTGGCGCTGCCAGCCGCGCTTCGCGGTCCAGGTCAGAGGCGAGTGGAACTGACGCCCGCGGGCGCGCGCGCGTTGGCGGCGGGTGTGCTGGACCCTGAGGCCGCCACGGGGCTTGCGGCGCTCGCCGAGAGTGGGTCCTCCATCAAGTCGCTGCGCAAGGACGTGAAGGGCCTGACCTACCGCGCGGTGGACCGCTGGGAAGCGGCCGGCTGGGTCGAGAGTGACTGGGTCGCGGACCGGCGGGAGCAGGTCAAGGTCGAGAAGTGGATCTGGCTCGTGCGCGACCCGTTTGACGGTGAGCGGCTCGGCGCGAAACAGGAACAGATCCTGATTCGCCTCCAGGCGCTCGGCGACGGGGAAGCGGTCCGGCTCGATGACCTCAAACACGAGGTTCCCTCCCCGTACAGCTCTCTGCGCTCGCTGGAGCAGCGGAAGATCATCTCCATCGAGGAGCGCGAGGTCTACCGCGACCCTTTCCGCGCCGCGGGTGCGCGTGAGACGCCGCCAGAACATCAGCTCACCTCGGACCAGGCGGCCGCTTGTGGGGCTTTGCTTGGGCAGCTGGAGGAGGCGGCGTTCAAAGCGTTCCTGCTTCACGGCGTGACCGGCAGCGGAAAGACCGAAGTCTATGTCCGGCTCGTGCGCGAGGCCCTGAGCCGAGGCCGGACCGCGCTTATCCTGTTGCCCGAGATCAGTCTGACGCCCCAGTTTGTCGGGGTGTTCCGGTCGCATTTTGGAGAGCGCATCGCGGTGCTGCACTCCGGCCTCTCAGACGGTGAGCGCTACGACGAGTGGCGTCGGATTCGCCGGGGCGAAGCGGGAATCGTGATCGGTGCGCGCTCGGCCCTGTTTGCGCCTCTGGCGGATTTG
>CALBXO010000252.1 GCA_937890335.1 uncultured Pseudomonadota bacterium
CAAGCCCCTGAGGGCCGCATGACCGGATCGCCTTCTCCGCCGAGGTCATCTAGGATGACGGCGGAGGACACTCCCGTCGGACAAATCAGGGCAGGTCACGCCGCGTACAAGGCCCGAGTCCACTGGCCGCCAGGTGTCGCTCATATTCGTTCTCGTGGTGGTCGGGCGGACCGTCTCCGAGATGTGAGCCGAGCGGCTACCGAACGCTGGACAGTTTCTCGTCGAGCTCGCGGGCCGCGGCGGTCGGGGAGAGCTTGTCGATGTCCACCCGCTTGTTGGCCCGCCGCATCATGTCGTCAGTGACCGACCCCACCAGCGGCCGGAGCGCCTTCACGACGGAGCGGTCTGCTGCGGCCTTCGGACTCAGCAAGACAATCGCGTCGTAGGGGGGGAACGCCTGTCGCGTGTCTTCGATGACCACCAGGCCGCTGGCGAGGATTCTACCGTCCGTCGAGTACGCGCTGATGACGTCCACGGACCCGGATTCAGCTGCCTGGTACATCAGCGCCGCATCCATCCCAACCTGCTGCTGGAACGCAAGGCCGTACAGCGACTCGAGCCGCGTAAACTCCTCGCGCCCAAAGAACTCGAGGTCACCGCCGATCTTCAACGTGGGCGCGACGACCGCCAGGTCCACGATGGAGACGATCCCTGCCTTCTTGGCTGCGTCACCGCGCATGGCCAGCGCATAGGCATTCTCAAACCCGAGTGGGCCGAGGCAAACGACCCCGTGCTCCTCCAGGATCGCGGAACAGGTCTCAATCTGGGTGGTCAGTGGGTCCTTGGAGCCTTCGCGCTTGAGCACCGTCGCCCACAGCGTACCCGTATAGTCCACATAGACGTCGACTCCGCCGCTACTGAGCGCGTTGAACAGCACAGCGGAGCCCATGGAGGGCTTGCGATCGACCACGATCCCCGACCGTGTGAGCCTGTCGGCGAGCAGCTCCGCCAGGATGTACTGCTCGGTGAACGACTTGCTGGCCACGACGATGGGTTCCCGTTCGGCCTCAGCGACCGTCGCGGTGTCGGGTCGGGCCGCGACGGGGCCCAGTTCCTGACCGGAGGGCCACAGCGGCGCCAGCAGCGCCGCGCCAACGACCGCCGCAAGGACGCCGGACGCCGCCCAGAGGCGACCGCGCTGACGCTCGGACAACGCCTTTTCGACCTGGCCAATGAGCTGATCGAGCACGATGGCCAACAGCGCCGCAAAGACGCACCCCATGATGGTGGCGACGTGATTGCGGGTCTGCAGCCCCAGGAAAATGTAGTTTCCGAGGCTGGGCTCACCCACCGGCGTGGACAGGGTGGCCGTGCCTACGACCCAGACCGTCGCGGTGCGCAGTCCGGCGACGATGACCGGCAGCGCAATCGGGAGTTGAACTCGCCAGAGCACCTGAGGGCCGGTCATTCCAACGCCTGTGGCGGCTTCAATCAGCGCCGGATCCACGCCGTGAATGCCCGTGACCGTGTTCCGCAGAGTCGGCAGGAGGCTGTAGAGCACCAGGGCGATGAACGCTGGCAGAAAGCCAATGGTGCCACCGAGCAGCGGCACCATGAGCGCCAGGAGCGCCAGGCCGGGGATCGTCTGCGCCACGCTGGCCACGCCAAGAACAGGGCCCCGCACCCGTGGACTTCTGGCCGCCAGCACGCCCAATGGAATGCTGATCAGCGACCCCAGCGCCAGCGCAGAGATGCTCAGGAGCATGTGGCCTCCGAGCAACGCCGGAAGCTCCGCAAACCGGTCGGCGATGTTGTTGACGAGTGCCTCGTTCACGCGGAAGCCTCCGTCAGGGCCCGCGCCTGCCGAAGCGGCGTCTGAAGCATCTCCTCCACGAACGCGTTGGCCGGGTGACGCAGAATGGTCTGGGGCGTCGCACATTGGAGGATGCGACCCGCGTCCATCACCGCCACCCGGTCGGCGAGCAGCAGGGCCTCGGCCATGTCGTGCGTGACGAGGATCGCAGTCAGGCCCATCTCAGTGTGCAGGCGGCGGTACTCCACCTGGAGAGCGTCGCGCGTGATGGGATCGAGCGCGCCAAACGGCTCGTCCATCAGGAGCACCTTTGGCCGCGCAGCCAGGGCCCTGGCAAAGCCCACGCGTTGTCGCTGTCCGCCAGAGAGCTCGGCCGGATAGCGACCGGCGAATTGCGCCGCGGGCAATCCGACAACCTCAAGCAGCTCCGAAACCCGAGACGCCGTCTCGGCCGGCGGCCAGCCAAGGAGCTCCGGCACGACCCCGGCGTTCTCAGCGATGGTCAGGTGCGGAAACAGTCCAATGCGCTGAAAGACATAGCCGATGCGACGCCGGAGGCCGACTGGGTCTGCCGCCAGGGCGTCTTCGCCACTGACGCGGATGCTCCCGCACGACGGTTCCACGAGCCGGTTTATCATCTTCAACGTTGTGGTCTTTCCGCAGCCGCTCGTGCCGACCAACGCCACAATCTCACCTGGCTCGACCACCAGATCGACGTCCCGGACGACCCACTTGCCGTCGTACGACTTCCCAACTCCCGACAGTTCAATCACGTTTCCCCCGACGCAGTCGCCAGGGACCACCCTACACGGCCCCCCCACCTCGCGTCCCGGTTCACCGCGAAACGAGAGCAGCGCTGACCTGCCGGCGCGCGGGTGGGCCAGTTGAGGAACGCGCAGGAAAGGGCTATGCCGGGGCATGCGTGTCGCGGTCATCGGTCATGTGGAGTGGGTCGAGTTCTTGTGCGTCGACCGGCCCATCGAACCCGGTGCGGTGTTGCGCGCGCCCGGAGGGTTCGGTGAGGCAGCCGGGGGCGGGGGTGTCGCGGCCGCGGAGCTGGCACGGCTTGCCGGCCGTTGCGAACTCTACACGGCGGTCGGCAACGACGAGGTCGGCCGCGCCGTTGCGCCAGCCATGGCTGCGATGGGGGTCGATGTCACGGCCCGCGTACGCCCCCTCCCCCATCGCCGGGCGACAACGCTCATCGACCCCGCCGGGGAGCGCACGATTGTGGTCATAGGCCCTTCGCAACAGGCACGCGGAGACGAGCTGCCCGACCTGAGTGGCCTGGACGCCGTCTACTTCTGCAAGGGCGACGCGGCAGCGCTGCGCGCGGCGCGGGCGGCCACCACGCTGGTCGCCACTGCGCGGGTGCTCGATGTCGTCAGGGCGGCGGGCGTGCGGCTCGATGCGCTCGTTCACAGCGGCGCGGACCCGGCCGAGCGATACAGGTCGGGCGACCTGCCCATCCAGCCGTCGCTCGTGGCGACCACCGCCGGCTCACGGGGCGGGAGCTGGAGCACGGCGGCGGCAACCGGCGCCTGGCCCCCCGCCGCGCTGCCCGCCTCCGCCAAAGACGCCTATGGCGCCGGTGACAGCTTTGCCGCTGCCCTGACCTTTGCCCTGGCCACAGGCCACCACCCGCAGTCTGCCGTGGACTTCGCCGCGACACGGGGTGCCGCCGCAATCTGCCGCCGGGGCGCTCACGGCGGCCCAGACTCCTGACCGCCGGGTCCCGTTACTTACCGTAGGGCACCCCTCGGCACGCCACCGCTACCATCGGCTGACAAACCGCGGGGGGGACACCTTGCCACGGGCCAGAGCGGCACTACGCTTTGTGACTCATGCCACGGCGTACCACAAAGCTGACCGCCGCCGGTCTGTCCGTACTTGCGGTTGCTTTTGGCGTCGTCGGGTTCGCCTGCGACCAAGCCACCTACAGCAGCGGCTACCAACGCGATCCGCCCGTGAATTCCGACGACGTGGGTGTTCCCGACGCGCCTGGAGAGGGTGTCGGCAACCCTGACGTCGGTACCTGCCCCCCAAACGCGTGTGGGGGGTGCGGGCCGCTCGATATGGACCCGGGCCGGCCTTGCGGGGAGTGCGACGCCGGCGTTGTCGTATGCGAGGGGCGCGACCGGGTACTCTGCGAACAGGCAAGCGACTTGGTGCGCAACGCCTGCGGCGGGTGCGACGCGCTGGAGAACACGCCCGGCGCGCTTTGCGGCACCTGCAACAGCGGGACCTGGCGCTGCGACGACACGGGGTCGCTTCGGTGCCTGGGCGATACCGGCCCCGGGGCCCGCAACGAGTGCGGGGGCTGCGCAACGCTGGACGAGCGTGCCGGCGTTTCGTGCGGAACCTGCGACACCGGCGCCTGGGCCTGTGAGACGCGCGAGCGGCTCGCCTGCAGAGGGGACCGCGGCGGCCGCGCGCTGAACCAGTGCGGAGGCTGCGCGAGCCTTCAGGAGCAGCCGGGTCAGTCGTGCGGCACCTGCGGATCCGGCGCGTACGGCTGTGCTGGTCCGGACTCCGTCGCTTGCGAGGGTGACCAGGGCCGCGACGCGCTCAACGCCTGCGGCGGGTGCAGGCCGCTGGAAGAAGCCCCGGGTACCCCCTGCGGCCACTGCCAGTCCGGCACCTGGGCGTGTTCCTCCCCGGACGCGGTCTCCTGCGAACAACAAGCCCCCTGCGATTGCCAGCCCGATCGCTACGAACCGAACGACGATGAGGCCGATGCCCCCCTCGTGATGCCCGGACTCCTTACGGCCACACACTGCGGCGAGGACCCGGATTGGTATTGCTTTGACGTGGACGGCATTGGTGACGTGCTGGACGTTCAGCTTCGCTATGACCACGGCCTGGTGGACGAAGCGCTGCCCAGTGGTCTGTACGGCCCAGGAAACAATCTGTACCGCATCGTCCCGAGCCCGGACCCCGCCGTGGACGTCCTTGAAGGCGGTCCGATCCCCATCGGCCGGCAACTGCTGGGTCGATGGTGCCTGACCCTGGACAACACCGGCGAGCCGCACAGCGTCCCCTACACCGCCGATATCTCCATCGTGCCTGCACCGTGCGAGCTTCAGGACGGGGACGACGATGTCTGTGACGTGGGGCGGCTTGTCGAGCCCGGGGTCGAGATTGCGGCCGAGATTTGCCCCATCAACGACCTCGATTGGTACTGCACGGCCGCTGATGAGGGCGACACCCTGACCGTAGCCCTCCACCACTTCCATTTTGACGGCAACATCGACATTGACCTGTGGCTGAACTGCGAGCAGATCGTAGACATCAGCCTGGGCTTCCGGGACGAGGAGGTGATTGTCTTCGACGTCGACGATACCGGGATCTACTGCACCAGGGTCTTTGCCAGGACCTTCCATCCGAACAGCTACACCATCAGCACCACCATTGACTGACGCCCGGGGTCAACCCAGCGGGGTGATGCGCAGGGCGCCTCCCATAATCCGCCGCGGCTCGCTCTCCAGGTCGCCGGAGTAGACGGCGTCGAGGTCGGAGTGGACGATTGGAATCGCCGGACGCCTCACCGGAGGCAGAGAACAACGGCGGCAATAACGGCGCCAACAACGGTGGCAACAATGGCGGCGCCTGCGTCGCGGCGTGCGGCACTCCCGCCGACCCTGGCTACGCAGCCTGCATCGCAGCCTGCAGCGAGTGATCTCCGGTCAGCGCCCGTGGACCGGTGAGTCTCCACGCCGTCCGTCAGCCTGCATCGTGTCCGATCGGCCATTCACGCACCCAATCGACCACCAGGTCGGCGACCTGCAAGAATTTCCCCTCGACGACGGCCAGGACGAACTCCGCCGGAGGCCTGTAGCGATGCTCCAGCAAGTAGTGGGGGAGGAGTTCTGGTACCATGTAGACCGCGTCACGGTACTGAATCAGGTAGTGCCCATGACCGACAATATTGTATCTCTGGTCACGCCATTGGAAGTGCGGCAATGGCTGATTGGGACTGCAGAGTTCGCATCGGTGCAGCCCGCGCGTACCATCTGAAATCACTCGGTCCCTGTTCGCGAGCAAACGATCCAGAACGGTTCCAGGAACCTCGCCAACTTCGAACCCATCGGCCTCAAGCCAACCTACCGCGAGGAGGGCAAGTTCAGATGGGAGGGTGGCCTCTCCCTTACGAGTCCCAGCCAGTACGCGCTTGATCCGCTCCGGTTCGACGTGATCCGATATGAAGTCCTGGAACAGCAGCTCCACGTCACCTGCCGCCTGACTGTAGTCCGTGACACTCACAGGGTGATTGTACGGTGAAGGCGGATGACCCTTCGGAAAACGATATAGGTCTGGGAACTGCATCGTGGCTCTCCCTGATGAAGCCGCAGTAGAGAAGGATCGGACAGCAGCCAGGCCTGGTCCTGGCCGGGATGAACGCGTGAGTGGAGCGGTCCCCGAGCGTCAAATTGCCCGATACCTGCAACTGCGTCACGCTGCGCTCGTTGGGTCCAGCTTGTGACTGACATGAGGGACCGTCGGCGACGCGCGATCTTGCGTCAAACTGCGTCAAGCCTCTCCTCCGCACGACCACACATTCCAGTCGCGGCCCGTTGATGGGCCCCGGACCAGGAGTTGTTGTGAAGAATTGCCTTGCGCCGCTGATTGCCATTGCTGTGTTTCTCGTCGCCCTTTCCACCGCCGCCGCGGAAGACTTCGGCGGCCCCACGCCCCGCCCGTACGTCATGGGCGAGGTGGGCCCTCACGACGCGCTATTCGGAGGGCGAGTGGGCCTCACCGCCGGGATTCCGCTGGGCGAGCGGATCTCGATGGAGGCGGGCACGAACCTGCAAGGTGGGGTGTTCACCACAGGCTACGGCGCCGAACTCGGCGCGCGAATCCACCTTGGGACGCAACTCGGCTTGAACCTCAAGCTCGGTGGCGAGCTGCGCCGCGTGTACTCGCCGTGGGACGAGCAGTTTGAGTGTTTCGGCGGATGCCACGAAGGGCGCAAGCCCGGCAACGACTGGTACACAGACGCGCTCCTCATGGGGGTGCAGAACCTGACAGATCCAGGTGGCTGGATGGTTTCACGCTGTCGTAGACG
>CALBXO010000253.1 GCA_937890335.1 uncultured Pseudomonadota bacterium
CTCGTCCAGCGGGATCGTGTCTCCGGACGCGGTGACCTTGACGCTCAGACGCACGCGTTGGCCCTCCCCCAGCGCGTGCTCGAACACGGCAAACAGGCCGGTGCGTCCAATGAAATGCGAGAGCGTCGCGTGGTGCGCGCGCGTCTCGCAGCGAAACGCCATGCGCCAGACGCCGTCCTTCCGCGCGGCGGCCACGGGGATGCGCACGGTGGGGAGGTCCGGCCGTTGGTAGATGGAGCCGAGCGGCGCGCAGATGACGCCGCGGTTCAGGCGAGGCCCCGCTGCGGCGTGGCGCTCTGAGTGCGGATCGACTGGTGCCGTTGCCGGCGGCTCCGGGCGTTGATCTTTGGCGGAGGTGGTCGGTGGCTGCGGAGGCCCGTCCCATGTCGAGGGGCCCTCCACGCTCAAGGAGTCGACGCTGACAGTACCTTCGCGTCGCAGGCGCGGCCCAACCGCCTCCGCGATCAGGTCCGCCTGGTCCAGCCAGAGCGGGCCGTCATAGTGGATGCCGGCGTCCAGCTGGTCGTCACCGCGCCCAGCGCGGTCGAGCTCCGCTGGCCCTCCCCAGTCCGCAGAGTGGAGTGGGCTTGCGGCACCGGGGCGGCTGACGCGCATCGCTGCGCGCAGCGCTGCGAACAGTTCGCCGCCGTTCGCTTCGGGGTGTCGGGCGACGACTTGTGCCAGCTCCGCGACGAGCTCCGTGTGTTTCATACTTACTCGCGCCTTGGGTCGGGCGGTGCGCAAGAACAACAATACAATGGCAGGGGACCCACACACTGTCCACCAGTTACAAATTTTCAGCGTGGGTCGGGTGGGCGATGGTCCCTCTCGGCCGGGTTCGCGCGCCCGCACGGTGCCCAAGGTTGACGTGAGGCCCCCTGAATCGGTACAATCGCTCGGCTCGCAGGCGCGTGGCGAACACCGCCACCGCCTTGCCCGGTGCCTCGTCCCGACTTCCAGGAGAAGCCGCCGGCACCGGTGGGCACGCAACCCATTCACCCCATCGAGAGGGGGGGGGACGCGTCATTGTCGTTTGCCTGAATGATCAGGCCACACAGGACCGACAAGGTCCATGTCTCCGGAGAGACCGCGATCGATACCTCGAAACTACCCGATGCCTCAGCCGACCCCGCCACTTACGAAGACCACAGCGAGGGGTTCTACAAGCACTGCAAACGCCCTGAATGGGGCTACGCGATTCAGGCCTGGGAGAAGGCCCGCAAGCGTGCATACCAGTTCGAAGATGGCTCACTGCGCGTCTTGCGCCAAGGCTTTTACTCTCTGATGTTGGAAGTGGACCCGCCCCAGGAGGCTGGCTCGCTGCTGCGTGGCCTCAGGCGCCTGGCGCAACAGGGTGCGGAGGCCGCTGCGGCGCCCGCCGAACGCAAACCAACCCTGGCGTCCCGGATGCCGTGGAGCGATCAACTCGTCATCTTTCGGGCGATGTATCCGGAAGGGTTTGAGGACGATCAATGGGTCGCTGACTGTCGCGGCCTCCCCACTTCGCGGCGGCTCAAGCGCCATCGGGAAGTGGTGATCAAGGACGCGCAGGAGCTCCTCACCGAAGAGAAGCTCGCCGAAGCCCAGGACAACAACCAGCATGCGGAGATGATCGCCTCCCTGCGCGCTCTGTTGGGCGCCACGAACCTTGTGGGCGCTCGGTATGTGGAGGCACTCGGTGGTCTCAACCCGGAGCGGACGATCTCGTTTACAGATGGAATTCGCGAGCTGCTCTACGGGCCGCGTAAGTTTGGCGCCCGGTTTGGTCACTGGCTCGACGTACACAAAGTCTGCCTCGGTGGGAAGGTGTCGTGGGGAGCCGCCACGGTGCTGCCGGCGCTGGTGTTCCCGGATAAGCATGTCTGCGTTCACAAGACGGCATTTCTCGCGCAGGCCGGAGAGCTCGGGCCGGGCGGGAGCTACTCCAAGAGTCCGACGCTGGTCGGCTACGCCTCGATGCAGACCCTCGCCCAGGAAGCAGCTGAGCGGCTGCGCGGTGAGGGAATGGAGCCCCGCGACTTGATCGATGTCAGGGACTTCATCGAGGTGACGCTGCGACCGTCGGCCATCAAGCACCTCCCGACGTAGAGCTGAGCCTCCGCCGCCGACCGTCGGCGCCGTCAGACGCCGGTGGGGACGACGGTTGCGACAACTCCGGTCATGGAGACGCTCCCGTTGCCGAAACTGCGCAACGCGACCTCGACCGTCACCCACTGTCCATCGGTCTTGCGCGCGGTACCGGTGACGCCGTCGACCTCCTCTCCTGCCAGCTTCACAAGGTCCATGGGCTCGCCCTGCTCGTCGCGGAGGAGGTGGCCGGCAGGCGTCCCGGCCAGCTGCGCCGCGCGCCAGCCAAACATACCCTCAGCTTCGCCGTCACAACGGGTCAGAAGGCCCTCCATATCCGCCATCAACACCGCGCCAGGGTAGAGCTCGCAGAGCGCGTCCAGGGCGTCGGCCGTCTCGTTGCGACGCAGATCGGCTGAGGTCTCGACGGTGGAGGTGTAGTAGCGCTCGGCTTCCGCGGAGACGATGCCCTTCCAGTTCAAATGGCGAATCGACCCATCTTTGTGGATGTAGCGATTGCTGAAGGACAGCAGCTCCACACCAGGACGAATGCGCGCGCTCACGACGTCCGTCTTGTCCCGATCGGCCGGGTGCACGAACTCGATGAAAGGCTTGGCCCGAAGCTCATCCCGCGTGTAGCCGAGCGCCGTCTCCCACGAGGGACTCAACAGCTGAAAGTGGCCGTCGAAGCCCGTGATGGCCAGTAGATCGTGCGATGTCTCGATCACGAGACAGAGCTCTTCCAGAGAGATGTCTGCCCCGCCATCCAGCTGGCGGCGCCACAGGTGCGAGGCACCGTCGTTGAGGTTCGTCATGTCCGCAGCCTACGCCGGGTTGGGTGTGGCCACAAGTGGGTTTGGGTGAGACGTCTGCGGACACGAGGAGGGGCGAGGGTCACTGGTCTGCATGGCCCAGCGGGTAGGAGACCCGCAGCGGGCCGGCGCCAGGACGAGGGGGAAACACCAGGCCGCCGATTACGCGCTCAAGGCACCCGCGCATCACCTCGGGACCGGTGACGTGGGTCTCCAGGACGAGGCCCGAGGCGCCCACGGTGAACTCGACGCGCAGCGGACTGCTCGACCGCGGATCCTCGGCCCGCGCGACCTGTACGCAGCCGCGAAGCTGCTCACGGTGGGCGCGGACCACGTTGCGCACAGCGCGGGCGTCGGGCGCTGTCTCCTGCGGGTCCGGGCCCAGGACCAACATCTCCCCCGGCCCGGGCGCGGCCGTGCCCTGTCGTCGGGTTTCCTCGATCTCCTCCGCCAGGTTGCACCCAGCCGGCCGGCCGAACTCACAGGCCAGACGGGCGTGGCGCATCGCGTCGGGTGCGCCGGACCACACCGCGGCTCGCGCCAGGTACAACGCCCAGCCGGCCCGGATGGATCGGGCGGCGGCTGGGTGACAGCGCGCTGCCGCGTCGATCCACGCTTCGATGGCGGCCCGGGCACGTTCCCGGTACTCGGGCGCCGCGGCCGCGTAGGTCTCCAGTCCTGCCGCGAGGTCCACGGGGTCGGCGTCGTGACATGTCTCCCGGGTGGCGACCGGACGCCAGTCCCAACCTTTGTAGGCGATCGGCGCTGCCAGGGGGCCGGTTGCTGCCCGCAAGTGGAGCGACGCCGCCAGAGTATTGGATTCAGTGCGAACCCGGAGGTCGACCAGCTCGATCCCCGGCAGAGGTGGACCCCCAGGGAGTACTACGGACAGAGTATCGGAGCCGCTGGCGTCAAACCGAACGCGCAGGTCGTCGGTGGGCGGCGGGGCTGCCGGCAAGTCCAATCCCTGTCCCAACCGGCCCATCACGGAGCCGTCATCGGAAGCCACCCAGTGGACAGGCAGTCCAAGCGGCGCGCCGAGCGACCCGCCGGGTTTGGGCACACCAAACAGCCACGCGGAGCCCACCAGTCCATCGCCGTAGGTGTCGGCCACCGCCAACGCGGCGTCGGGCAGCGCTTCCTCCGAGAGCAGGCTCCACGTGGAGTTTGCTACCGCATACACCAGCGCCTTCCACCCGCCGTAGCGCAGTCCGGACGCAGTCGGGGACGGTGCCATGCGGGCCAGGAGTAGTCGGGGCGACATGGGCATGGACAGGCAGACAGCAGGGGCGTCGGGGGTGTCTGAGCAGCCGGAGATGCGATGGGTTCGTCCCAGAGCTCGGGACTCCGCATACGCGGCGGAGCCGGCCTCGGTCAGGCTCGTCGTGTGACGAACCAACAGCCCGCTCGCCGCGGAGACACTGAAGGTGGCGTCCTCGGCGAAGCGTCCGTCTGCGCTCATTCCCGCCGCGACCGCCAGCGCCTGGGACACGCCGCGGGCGTAGATGCGGCTTGTGGACTGGGTCGGGGGACCGCCGACGGCGTCGAAGACGTCGCGCCACATGAGCGCGGCGGACAACGCCCGCCACCTGCGCAGGTCCAGGTGCACCTTCCACGCGGCGTCCGTGCGCAGCATCGCTTCCCACGCGGGTGTGACCGGGCGATCCGCGGCTGTCTGCCCCATCCACTCGCAGGGGGTGGAGCTGCACGAGGTCTGGCGCATCGTGATGCCGCCCGCAAAGGGCACCAGGGCCGTCCCGGCGATGGGGTCCAGCTCGGCCAGCAACGTGACAGGGTCGCCGGGAACGACGACGACCAGTCCCACTGAAGGCGGCTCGCTGAGATCGGGCAGGGCACCGTCTGCCGCGGCCGCCCAGACGGCGCTGTCGCGCGTGAGCCCTGCGGCGATCAGCACCGGCATGTTGGGGGTTCGGCCGTTGGCGTCGGCAAGGGGGGCTATCGACGCGCGCACCCACTCCAGAGCGCCCTCGAGGTCCCGGTCGGCGATGGGCCAGGAGCCAGGGCCGAAGGGGAGTCGCTCCGCGTGCTCAGGGTCAAACGCCGCGATCAACGCTGCGTCCGCCGGCACCTGTTCGAGCAGGCGCAGGAGGTCGTTGTCGATCGGGTCCGCCTGCGTCAACAACGGGGGACTCGGCGATGGCGTGGTGGCGCACGCCATCAGGCAGGCGCAAGACAGGAGGGCGACGGTGGCCGGGCTACAGCGGCGGCGGAAACAGGCCATCGTGGATCTCCGGCGCGGTGACCGCCATGTCGATGGGCATCCACTCGCCGTCACCAAACCGGACCTCCACATCGACGTCGACGATCTGTTTGGAGCAGCGCGGCAGAATCACCTCGATCGGGACAGGCCCGGCGTCCAACTCGACGGACGGTTCGTCGCCTGTACCGTCCGGCCAGACAAAGCCGTGAACCTCCAGGAACATGTCCCCCTCCTGGGTTGAGCCTACATTCTCATCCAGGAAGATCCAGACCGCGTCCTCCACCTGGTCGTTCATCTCACGGAAGCTCAGCTCGCCACCGGGGTGGTCGAGGATGCCGGTGTAGACGACGACAAAGTTTCGTTGGTCCGACAAGCGCGTGCCGCCGTGCCGGGTGAAGCCATCCAGGTCGGTGATGCCAAAGCGATTCTCGTCGGTCTGATCGCTCCAGCCGAGCAGCCGCGCGCCCGCGACGACGTCGTAACCACGCGGCGCTGTGTCGCTCATGCCCCGGGCGAACTCCCAGAACATCGGGTGCTCAATTCCGCCGACGCCGGACGTGCAGAATGCGTCTTCGATGACCCCCGAGCCGAACGTGCGCACCTGGGCGGTGAACCCGTCGTGGGGCTCTGGCCACGGCCCCTCGGAAAACACTTCGGCCCCGTTTGCCCCCGAGATGCGAAGCGTTCGCGGGTCGTCGCCCTCGACCTCGAAGCTCCACGTCTCGCGATCCCCCGCGTTCGGTGACAACTCCCAGCCCTCGGGCTGTTGAATGACGCTCGTGACGGTCACGCCGTTGGAGCCGACTTGAAACGAGCGGAGCAGGCGGTGGCGGGCGGGCCCGCAGGGGTTGCGGATTTCGGCCCACAGGCCGCTGCTGTTGAACTGCAGCTCCCACGCTCGGGTGACCTGCT
>CALBXO010000254.1 GCA_937890335.1 uncultured Pseudomonadota bacterium
CGTGGTGCCCTCGATGCTCACCTGGGCGCCGGAGGTTTTGAAGCCGTCATCGAGGCTGATGCCGTGCCGCATCTTCTCGAGCCCCTCGTCGTCCCACCGAAGCACGCCGCGCAGTTTGACCTGGTAGACCTTCTCCACGTGGGAGCTCGGGTGGGTCAGCAGGTTCGTCAATGTCCCGTCGTTGGTCATCAGGACAAGGCCGTCACTCTCCCAGTCCAGGCGACCGACGGGATACATGCGTGGCGATCCCTTCGGGAGGAGATCCGTGATGACGGGTCGGCCCTCGGGGTCCTCCAGGCTGGTGATGACCCGCGGTGGCTTGTGCACCGCGACGTAGACGTAGCTCGGCGTCCAGTCGACCCGCTTGTGGTCGACGTCGACGCGATCCTTCTCCGGGTCAACGACGACGCCCATCTCGCGGACGACCTCGCCGTTGACCCTGACCTGGCCATCTCGAATCAGGCGCTCGGCGGCCCGTCGGCTGGCGACACCCGCTGCGCTGAGGAACTTCTGCAGTCGCACTGCTACCCGTGTGCTAGAGTGGAGGCACCATGGCACCCCGTCCCGCCCCGTCGATTCAACGCTTTGTCTTTGCAGGCCTGGGCCTGCTCGTGGCGCTCGTCGCGGTGACGATCTACTTCCTGGGGGCAATCGCCGACCTCGTCAAGGAGTACCACGCCGTCTGTGTGCTCGGGTTTACCGCGGCGGTCGCCCTTTGGGCGTGGTGGGTGGCCTTCCATCTTTTCAGGCGCAAGGTCGAGGCTGAGGGCGATGGTAGGCACTAGGACGATTCCGCTGGGCGCATTCGAGCTCCACAATGTCATCCGAAAGGGCGGCATGGGTGAGGTCTGGAGAGGCGTTCACAAAGGGCAGGGTGTGGCCGTGGCCATCAAGGTCATGACCGGACGTCGGGCCCGGCACCCGAAATACATCGAGGCTTTCCGCAACGAAGTGGAATCGGTGGCGCGCCTGGACCACCCCGGCGTGGTCATGATCTTCGACCATGGTGCGATCACGCCGGAGGCGGCGAACCTCACGGGCAACCGCCTGGTCGCGGGTTCTCCGTACCTGGTCATGGAGCTCGCCACCCAGGGTGCGCTGGACCGTGTGCGTCGTCGGCCCAGCTGGGGTGAACTCAAACAACTCTGTCTGTCGCTGCTCGATGCACTGGCACACGCCCACGCTCGCGGCGTTGTGCACCGCGATCTGAAGCCAGGAAACATCCTCGTGGCCGGCCCGCAGGACACCCGACCGGGGATGAAGCTCACCGATTTTGGGCTCGCCCACGCGCTGGACCAGCAGCGGGAGGGCACGCGCGAGTCCCGTGCGGGGACACCGCGCTACATGGCGCCCGAGCTGTTTGAGGGGCGCTTTCGCGACTATGGCCCGTGGACCGATCTCTACGCTCTGGGCTGCATGGTCTACGAGCTGGTCACGCGCGATCCCATGTTTCCGGGTACCACGTCCGAGGAGCTTCGCCGCCAGCACACCTATGACGTGCCGCCCGTCATTGGGCGGGATCCTGGGTTGCCGCGCGGCTTTGACAGCTGGCTGCAGCGGTTGGCGCAGAAGAAGACCGAGGCCCGCTTCCAACGCGCGGCCGACGCGGCCTGGGCGCTCCTGGGCCTGGGTGACCCGGACGGCTGGATGCCCGACAGTCCGCCGTCTTTGCCCAGCGAGGTGGAGATCAACCCGGAAGCTGGGACCGAGATGCTGACCTCGATCGCCGGCGCCAGCGCCATGACTCTCCTCCTCCCGGACCCGAGCATGGTGGCCCAGACCCTGCTCTACCCGCAGGACGGCATCCGAGACTCGGCGACTTTCATCTTGCCCGCGTCGGGAACCGAGGGCGCGCCCACCTACATGCTGCCGCGCAGCCACGCCATCGCGGACGTGACCACGCACTTCCTGTCCGACAACGCCAAAGCGACCCACCCCACGCCGACTCGGGTGCCACGGCCGCCCCACACGGCGACCGGTGAGTTTCCGCCACCGATGGACATGACCCGTCCGCCGGTGCCGATGTCGTTCAATCGAGCGACCGCCCCCATGCCGCCGCTGTCGCTGATTGGTGCGGGCCAGAGCCTCTTTGGCCTTCGCACCGTGCGCCTGGTCAACCGCGACACCGAGCGGGCGGCCCTCTGGAAGGCGCTGCTGGAGGTGCAGAGCACGAACAGCGCCCGGCTGGTCCTGCTGATCGGGGAGACGGGCGTCGGCAAGTCTCGTCTGGTGCAGTGGACCTCGCAGCGGGCAGACGAGGTCGGTGCGGCGCATGTCCTGAAGGCCGAGCACGGTCCCATGGCCGGCCCTGCCCACGGCCTGCCGCAGATGTTCGCGCGCCACCTGAGGTGCGTCGGGCTCGGCCGTCCGGAGCTGCGACGGCGCCTGCGGGCTCAGCTGCGCGGGCGCTGGAAAGTGGACAAGGACTACGAGTGGGACGCGCTGACCCAGCTGATTGCGGCGCCCGCGACTGTGGGCGTCACTGCGCGGGCCAAGGTGGTGCGCTTCAGCGGTCCCGGGGAGCGCTACGCGGTCTACCGGCGGTATCTGGACAGGCTGGGCACGGAACGTCCGACCATCGTCTGGCTCGATGACGTCCACTACGGTGCTGACGCCCTGTGGTTTGCCCAGTACGTGCTCCGGGCGCAGGAGGTGACCCCCTCTCCGGTCCTGTTCCTGGCCACCGCGCGCCAGGACCTGCTCGCGGATCGCACGATGGAGGCGCACATCATCGAGCAGATTCTCGAGCGCGACGAGGCCAGCAAGCTGGTTGTAGGGCCGCTTGGACCGGTGCCACATTCCGAGCTCGTCCAGCGCCTCCTCGGTCTCGAGGCCGACCTCGCCGCCATGGTGGAACAGCGCACCGCCGGAAACCCGCTCTTCGCCACGGAGCTCGTCGGTTCGTGGGTGGAGCAGGGGCTGCTCAGCGTCGGCGAGAAGGGGTTTGTGCTGCGGGAAGGGGTGGACGCCCGGACGCCCTCGTCGGTGGCGGAGCTGTGGGCCACCCGCATCGCGAACCTGCTGGGAGACTCCCCGGACATTGATGGCGCCGACTCCACAATGGAGATCGCCGCGGTCTTGGGGCTTCGCGTTGAGGCCACCGAATGGGAGGCTGCGTGCCAGGTTGCCGGCGTGCCGCTGACCGTCGATGTCTTCTACCTTCTTGTGACCAGTGCACTTGCGATCCCTGAGGAGGGCGCCTGGCGCTTCTCGCACGATTTCATCCGGGACAACCTGCTCAACCGTGCCCGACAGGGCGGGCGTTGGGAGGACCACAACGCCGCGTGCGCCGCCATGCTCGCGGCGCGCTACCCGCGGACCGCGCGCGGGGTCGCCGAGCGGGTGGGCGAGCACTTGATGCAGGCCGGCAAGCACGGCGAGGCCCTCGAGCCCCTGCTGCGAGGCGCATCGGCACTGGTCGATGAGAGTGAGTACCAACGCGCGCTCGAGCTGATGCGCGGGTACGACGCGTGCCTCGCCGCGCTGGACGTTCAGGAAGACGATCCTCGGTGGGGTCGGAGTCGCTTGATGCGCGCGCAGATCCTTCGGCTGACGGGACAATTCGACGAGTCCTTCGATCTCGCCGAGGAGGCGGTCAGTGCCGGCTGGAGATACGGTTGGGAGGAGGTCCTGCCGGATCTGATGACGGAGCTGGGCAGCGTCGCCATCGACCGCGGAAACCTGGAGCTCGCCAGCAGCCTGGTGGGACAGGCGATGGCCGCCCACCGCGACGCCGGAAGCGTGCATGGCGTCGCGCGGTGCCTGGAGTCCCTCGGCAAGATCGCCGCGGCGTCCGGGGACCTCGGCCTGGCGACGACGCTGCTGCGCAGGGCGCTGCTCCAATACGAGCGTGTGGGAGCGCGCACAGGGGTAGCCGACTGCATGTACCGGCTGTGGCGCGTGATCAGGCACCGCGGAGACCTGAAGCTCGCCGCCGACCTGCTGGGTCAGTCGCTGCACTACCATCGCAAGCAGGGCAACGAGCTCGGCGTGGCGACGTGCACCGCAGGGTTGGGGCATATGGCGCTCAGTCGCCGGGCCCTCGCCTCGGCGACGGACCACTTCCAGGAGGCCATGGCGCTGTTTGGAGACCTCGACGCGCAGCACGGAATCGCCGAGTGTCTCGTGGGGCTCGCCACGGTTGCGCGCCTGCGCGGTGACGTGGGGGTCGCCCTGACGTGGTGCGAGCGCGCGCTGATGCTCCAACACAAGAGCGGTACCGGAGACGCGGTATTCACGCGCCTGGAGATTGCGCGGACCCGGCTGGCCGCGGGCGACATCGAGGAGGCCCAGCGGGAGCTGCTGATCGTCGCCGGCGAAGCCGCCGACCACGGGCAGCGCACTCTCCTGGCACAAGCGCACGCCGCGCTCCTGCTCGCCGCCGCGCACACCTCGGCGTGGGACGATTGGGATGTTCACCTTGCGGAGCTTCA
>CALBXO010000255.1 GCA_937890335.1 uncultured Pseudomonadota bacterium
CGTCCACCGCGCCGTCGCAGTCGTTGTCCACGCCATCACACAGCGACTCATCGGCCTCGGCCGGCCCACCTGCGGGGCTGCACGACCCGTCGGCGACCGCGCGGGAGTAGGCGCGATCGTCGCATCCCAAAAGCCCGCACAGCAGGCACAGGAACAGCGTCAGTCTGATGCGTACGCACATTCGAATCGGCCTCCGAACGCATTTGCAGGCCCGAACCACTACCACGACACACGGCGGTCTGTCCCGCTGGCGGCGGCGCCGTCGATCGGCGGCCAGACTAGCGTCCCTGTGCAGGAACACTAGCACCAGCAGCGACACACCACACAGACCGCAAAGCAGGGCAGGACGTGGGCGGTGATACTCAGGCCCGGTCTGGTTTGCCTGGCGCGGAGCTTTGGGTACAACGGTCGGCCATGGCCACCCACCACAGGTTCGCGTTCTGGTCTCGTTGGCTGCAGACGAGCCTGTGGAGCTACGCGCTCACCGGCGCACTGCTCGTTGTGTTCGACCACCGCGCGGTCCCGTTCCTGGCGGGCTCCGTCAACCAGCGGTTCTTCGGCCAGGCGGAGATGCCCCCAGCCATCGAGCCCTACCATCGGTTCGTCTACGGGCTGATAGGTGCGTTCTTGATGGGATGGGCCATCGGCCTGGCGATGGTGGTCCGGCACGGGTTCCGCGCGCGCCTTCCCTGGGCGTGGACGACCGTGGCCGTGTCGATTGCCGTGTGGTTTGCCGTGGACACCGGCGCGTCCGTCTGGCACGGCGCCTGGGTGAACGCCGCGCTCAACTGCGTGGGCGGCTTCTTTCTAGGCTTGCCATTGCTGATGACGTCCAGCCTGGCGCGCAGAACCGACCGCACGGGGGCGGAGGTCGAATCCGCTCAGGGGAAGCCGTCGTAGATCTGGTCGATCTGGTTGACGCGTGGCGCCTGGCCCCACTCGACGGCGGCGATGTCCCAGAACTTGCCGGTCCGCTCCAGGTACTTGTCGCGGTACTCAAACACGAGCACCTGCGCCAGGAAGATGCGGATCGTGGCGTAGCTGGGGCCGTAGTTGTGGTCGGCGAAGTAGAACGCGCCCACCCGGTAGGTGACGGCCTCGGGGTTGTTGAGGTTGATGTTCTCGGGACCGGCGCCGTCGGTGTCGTCGATGTCGAGGCTCGGGTCGTCGCTGGAGGCGGGCGTGGACCAATTGGGGCTGGGGTTGAGCCAATAGGTGTCCCACGGGGCCTCGTTCCACATGCCCAGGGGGTGCAGGAAGTGGAGGTCGAGGTCGCTGCCGCGCCCCACGCCGCTGTCGTCCTCGTTCGGGTCGCCCGGCGTGCTCCAGACCAGCTGGATGTGCACGTCTTCGTCCGGCGTGGCCAGGATGTTGACCTGGGCGGTCTCGCAGCTGGGTGAGTTCTGCTCGTCGAAGACGCGCAGCTCAATCTTGTACGTACCGGCCAGATCCAGGAAGAGCTTTGGCTTGGGGTCAGTGGCGTTGGGGACGAGGCGGGCGGTCGAGTCCACGGGCCGCTCGATGATGCTCCACTCGTAGCCGGAAATGCCGCCGTTTGCCCCGGCGCCGTCGGGGTCAAACGACTCTTCGCCGTCAAACTCGATTGTCGCCAGCGGGATGGTCTCCAACGCGGGCGTGGGCGGATTGGCCGTGCCGATCTCCCGCGCTTTGGCGACCGGTGTGGGGCAACTGTTCGTGCTGCCGCGCCCGGTCACGGGGATGAGCAGAGGGCTCTTTGCTTCGTCGTTGGAGATGACCTCGACCATGCCGACATTGGACGCCTCTGCGCCCGGCGCATAATTCAAGACGAACGAGGACGTCTCACCCACGCCGACGATCAGCTTCTGGTCCGGCAGTGGCGCCGGGATGGGCTCGACGAAGTACTCCTGGTCGGAGCCCTCGGCCATCCTGATGGACTCCACCTCGAGCTCTTTGTTGGGCGAGCAATTGTTGATGGTCAGGGTGCGGGAGGACACGCCGCCGATGAACGCGCTGGAGAAGTCGACGCCGGCCTCGTCAGTGACCGTGATGCAGGGTTCCGCGCCGTTGGCGTTGATGTCGATGATGAAGGGGCGCTCGTCCGGGTCGCTCGACTCCACGAGGAGCGACGTGGAGTCCTCGCCGTCGTCCACGGGATCGTAGACGATGCGGACGTCCACGGTGTCCAGGTAGTCGAGAATGCCCGGGAACGCGCCGGGGGCGTCGAGCGCCGCGCACTCCTCGCTGTTGGCGCTGGCAGGGATGCAGACGGTGAACTCACCGGTGACGGCGCTCAGGCTCATGCGTTGGAGCTGGAGGGGGGCGCGTCCGACGTTCTGAAGCGTGATGGTACGGCGCGCGGACGCGCCGGCGGGCACACGTCCGAAGATTACACGGCCCGGGCCGTCGATGTCCGGGGCGATCTCGTTGGTCGCGACCGGGATGACGATCCGCTGGCCCGCGTTGTAGTTGATGACGATGTTCCCGTCGTCGGTGATGGAGTCGGCGGGCGTATAGGTCGCGATGAGGGTGAGCGAGTCACCGCCTTGGATGATGACCTCGTTCTTGAGCAGTTCGCCCAGGTCGCCGGCCCACCCAAACTCCCGGTTCTGGTCCTCGGGTTGGGTGCGCTCCTCGAGCTTGATGTTGACGTTCGCCTGGGTGCCGCTCTGGTTGATGATCGTGATGATCTGCTGGCTCGTCTGGCCAATTCCCTGGGACGTGAAGGTCACGCTCGTCGGATCCACGAGGAGTTCAACCTGCTCCACGGCGGCAAAACTTCCCTTATCGTCCCCGCATCCGGTCAGGACAGGCAACCACATCATCACGGCCAACAGGACTCGTGTTCTCATACTTCTCGCCAACCAAGCACTGGGGGGGGGCCACTACCAGCGGGTCATTATAGGTGGAGCGGCGCGAGAAGCAATTTGGCGTCGGGACTGCCGTGGTGCGTGAGAATCTTGTCCGGCGTGGCGGGGCCTGACAGGGTCGCTCGCGTGGGTTGACCCGCCCTCGGCGGCCAAATGGCCCGATACCTGCGTTGGCCGGACTCGACGGGGCG
>CALBXO010000256.1 GCA_937890335.1 uncultured Pseudomonadota bacterium
GGGCCAGCCGTGCCAGCACATTGGAGAAGTCGTCGTAGAGCCGCTGCTGCTCGGCTGGATCGAGCTCGCCACGGCCCGTCCTGATCGCCATATCGTCGTGGCGCGCGTCGAGCTCGTCGAGCCCGAGTTGCTGCCGCCGCGGGCCCTTGATCTTGTCGAGGAGGTCGTATTTGGCGATGTGCAGGTCGTGCAGCTCGGCCCCTACCTTGTCCTGAAGGACGGTGGGAATCCGGATGCCGCGGTTCTCAAAGAACTCGTTGGAGGCCTTGGTCCCGAGCTGGAGCTCAAAGCGCATCCCGTTGGACGCCGTGATGTCGATGTGGACGCGCGGGTAGGCGAGATCCTCCTTCAGGTCGAACTCGGCGTCCGGGAAAGCGCGCCGGAGCTCGGCGAGCGTGTGCTGCATCTGCACATCGTCGTCGACGCTGATGCGGGCGCGCACCATGTCGCCCATTTCACCGACGACGCCGTACTCCTTCCGCGTCACCTTCTCGCGGACCGAGGAGATGAACTCCGGCAGCGAGTTGCGCTTCTTGCTGGCCAGAACCTCGGCGGCCTCCGGCAGATCCATACCGTGGATCTTGCCGGCGACCTCGTTCAGAGCCTCGTCGGCCAGCGCCATCAGACGGGTCTGCGCCGCGGGATCGTCCAGCAGCTCCGGGAGGGTGCGCCGCAGCGGATTGCTGCCAGCCTGGTTCTCGGCCTCGGCCGCGATCTCCTCGATCGGCTTGCGGCCAGCGCCCGCCTGCGTGTTGTTCGCCGGGTCCACGTCGGCCTCGGCCGGGGCGTGGGAGCCCTTGGTGTAGAGGCTCAGCAGGTAGTCGGGATCTTCTGCCGCCAACTGGTCGAGCACGCGCTGCACGCGCGCGGTGATCTCCGCCTGTTGTTGGGGATCGAGTTCGCCGGTGCCGGTGCTGCGGAGGATCGCGTTGTAGTCGGAATCGATCTCGTCGAGACCGAGCTGCGCACGCCGCGGACCTGTGATCTTGTCGAGCAGGTCGTACTTGGCGACGTGGAAATCCGCCATTTCCAGTCCGACTTTGCCACGCAGCACTTCTGGGATGCGCACTCCTGGCGTCTCCAGGAAGTCATTGGTCGCCTTGGTGCCGATCTGGAGCTCGAACTTCATGCCGTTGGACGCTTCCAGATCCGCGTGGATGCGCGGGTACGGGATGTCCTCCTTCACGTCGAAGTGGCCCTCGGGGAACTGTGCCCGCAGCTTGTCGAGCACCAATCGGACGTCATCCCCGGTGTCGAGGCTGATGCGCCCGCGGATCATGTCGCCCATGTCGCCGACATTGGCGTAGCCCTTTCGCTCCACCTTCTCCCGGACGGAGGCCATGAAATCTTCGACGGTGCTGCGCTTCTTGGAAGCGAGCACGACCGCACCCTCCGGGAGATCCACGCCGTGGATGCGCCCATTGAGTTCAGCCAGCGCCTCGTCGGCCATGCGGAACAGCCGCATCTCCGCGTCCCGGTCGCCCTGAACCTCCGCCAGGGGGCGGTTGAGCGGGTTGGCCGGGTCGTTCTCCTGCGCGATCTCCTCGATGGTGGGGCGTCGGCCGCCTCCCGCCTGCGTTTGTTCGCCGCCGTCTGTGTCGGCCCGCGCCGGCACCTCACCGTGGGAGCCCTTGGTGTAGAGGCTGAGCAGGTAGTCCGGATCCTGGGCCGCGAGCTGGTCGAGGACTCGCTGGACACGCGCGGTGATCTCGGCCTGCTGGGCGGGGTCCAGGCGGCCCGTGCCCGTGCTGCGAAGGATGTTGTTGTAGTCGGCGTCCAGCTCGTCCAGCCCGTACTGCGCGCGCCGCGGTCCGGTGATCTTGTCGAGCAGGTCGTACTTGGCGACGTGGAAGTCCGCCGTCTCCAGCCCGACTCTGGCCTGGAGCACATCCGGGATGCGGACGCCGCGGGACTCCAGGAAATCGTTGGTCGCCTTGGTACCGACCTGCAACTCGAACTTGATGCCGTTGGCGCCTTCCAGATCCACGTGCACACGCGGGTACGGAGTGTCGGTCTTGATGTCGAACACGGCTTCGGGGAACTGCTGACGCAGTTGCGCCACGACGGAGTCCACGGTGGCGCCGTCGTCCACGCTGATGCGGCCACGGATCATGTCGCCCATCTGGCCGACCTCCGTGTAGCCCTTGCGCTCGACCTTCTCGCGCACGGAGGCGACAAACTCGTCGAGGTTGCTGCGCTTGAGACCCATCAAGAGCTCGGTGCCCTCGCCGAGGTCCATGCCACGGATGCGACCACCGATGTCGTCGAGTGCTTCCTGCGCCTGGCGCAGCAGGCGTTGCTGGGCGGCGGGACTGGCGACAAACTCGTCCAGGCCCATGCGCTGCGGGTTGCCGACGGCGCCTTCCTCCGTGTCTACGTCGGTGACAGGGCGCCGCTGCGTGTTGCTGTTGTCCAGCTCCTCGCCTTCGGTCTCGGACTGTCTGCGTCGCTGCTGTTGGTTACCCTCAGCGATCTCGTCGACGGTGGGCCGCCGGCCGCCGCCTCCGGTGAGCGTGGAGTCCTCGTCTGGGCCGTGGCTCGGCATGCGCCTGGGGTTGCCGAGAGTCTGCTGCTGGGTCTCGAGGTACTCGACGGGCTGCTGTCGCAACCAAACGCCGAAATTCTGGAGAAGGCCATCGACGTTCTCGTTCGGGGCCGCGGCGCGCGACGCGATCAGGTCGTAATCGCCGTTGTACTTCTGCTCCAGCAGCCGAAACGGGGGCCCGAGCGGGTCGCCATACCGCCCCTGGTTGACTTCGTAGATGTAGTGACGCAACGCCTCGGGCGTGGCGTCTTTGTAGCGCGCACCGATGTCACGGCGCTCCTGGAACAACCGGCGTGCAATCTCTCGCGGGGGCAGGCCCGAGGCACGCAGGTTCGCCAACTCACCCTCGAGCGTCCGCACCTCGGCCATGTAGGCCTGCCGAAGCTCGCTCTCTCCCATATTGCGCCCGTACGTCGCCACGATCTCGTCGGTGAGCTCGTCTTGCGTGCGCCGGGTCGGGCTTCCGTCGTCGGCGTCGGTGGCATTGTCCGCCCTGCGGCGGTTCTGCATGTTGCTCTC
The DNA here is from genome assembly GCA_937890335.1 of uncultured Pseudomonadota bacterium. Classification (GTDB taxonomy): domain Bacteria; phylum Myxococcota_A; class Bradymonadia; order Bradymonadales; genus CALBXO01. Next base: position 3,065 of record CALBXO010000256.1, read on the forward strand.
GTCGACCTCGGTGGCGCCGCGGCGACGATTAAGCTGGATCATCTCGTGTTCGCCGGCGAAGGTCCCATCCGGTCGCCGCCAGCGGCCGTCGCCAACGCGGGTGTAGCGCCCGAGGAGGCCGACGACTTCGTCCGAACTCAGAGTCGAGCCGTCGCCGCGCCGCCAGACGCCACCTCGTTGGTCCAGCTCGATGTCCTCATCACCCATGCGAACGCGCGGTGCCGAGCGTCCCCCGGTCTCGGTCTCGGCGTCGGACTGGTCTCCCGGGCGTGGCCGTCGGGTCGTACCGGAGCTGGAGTCGTTGTCACCGCCTCGCGCACTGCCGCCGAAGAGGCGGCGCATGCGCTCGCCGAGCGCCCCGCGGGCGTAGTTCAGGCTGGCCATCTCGCGCACCGTCAGGCGCGGCACGGAGACAGAGGACGGTCGCAGGTAGACAACCTGGTCCATCAGAGCCCGCGGGATGGCGCTGGTGCCACCGCTCATCGGGTCGTGGATGATGTAGTGGCGCTGGCCGTCCCGCATGAACGAGCCGATGATGACCGACTCGTGCCCGTGGGCGCTGAATGGCACCGGCAGGCCGGCGTCGAGCGCCGCGTCGATGCGGTGGTACGGCGGTGCTCCATCGGCGAATTGGGCGTCGCCGGTGCCGTGGCGCCAGTTCATGCCCTCGCGGGTGTGGACCTCGTACTGGCGCCCCGTGGCGTCCTCAAGGTTGCGGTGCACGTCGGTGTCGCGGACCAGCGGGACCTCGACGCCCGACGTACCCTCGTCGGAGAAGTTGGACTGGTCTCGGTAGAAAGCCGCCAGCTCCGGGTTGTCCTCGAGCGCCTGCTGGATGCGAGGGTTGTCGAACGAGTCATCGCCCGGCGCACCGCGACCCACGGTTCGCCCGCCCATCTGCTGCAACGCGGTCTGCTGCTCTTGCGCTCGGAAGACGGGATCCGTCTGCAGACGGTAGGCGTACACGGGGTCCCGCTCGGCACGGGCGATCTGGTAAGAGGTCGGCACGCAGGACTCCAGGAAATCCTGGAACACCCCCTGTCCGGTGAAGTTGGCCAACACGTCAGCGTCGGACATCGCGCGCATGTGCGACGCCATCTGACGGATGGTGTCTACGTCATTGCCTGCGGCCGCGGCGCGCTCGAGCATCGCCCGGTGTGCACCCGTCGGAGCGGCTTCTACCAGCGCATCGAACGAGGTGGCGTCCTCTGCGGACATGTTGCGCCGGGCCTGTTGGGCGCGCCGGTTCACATCCTCGGAGTTCCCAGCCGCGCGGTGCTGCGTGGCGCCCTCTTCGGCGGCGGTTCCGCTGGCGCCAACGCGGGTCTGCGCCTCAAGCTCCTGGCGCTGCCGCAGCAGGGCTTCGGCCCGCGGCCGCTGGTCCGCCGGGACGCTCTCTGGGTCCGCCATGAAACGCTGCACCAGATCCTCGTCCTGGAACGCGCGTCCCAGGCTGCTGCGCGTCTCCGCGCCCTCCGCCGTAGACATGCGCTGGGCGTACTGTTGGCGCATGTCGGGCGAGAGGCTCAGGAAGGTGTCGAGCGCCTCGGGGTCGCCGAGCACTCCGCGCAACGCCGCCGGATCTCCGCCCTGCGCGACGAGGTCGCCGAGCGCTGCTTGCTCCTCCGGCGTGCGCCCTGCGCTGGCCTGCCGGAACTCGGGGCTGTTTTCAGCGGCCTCCAGGGACCGCGAGTACGCCAGACGCTGCTGCTCGGGCATGCGGTTGTAGGACGCGAGCACCTCCGGGTCGTTGAGGATGGAGCGGACGCGGTCCGTCCGTGCATCGCCGGAGCCGCCACCGCCCTCGAGTCGCATGGGGCCGACGCCGCCGTCGAGGATTTCCGCCACGTGGGAGCGGTCGCGACGGGAGAGGTTGTTGAAGGTCGCCGCCGCTTCGGGATCGCTGCTGAGGCGAGAGTTGATGGCCATCTCGCGGCCGCGGATCTGCGCATGGTCGGACGCGATGGAGCTGGCGGTCGAGCTGACGCCGGCCATGACCAGACGCTGCTGGAAGTCGTCCCAGCTGTTCACGCCCTGCTCGCGACCCGTGAGGATGTTGCCGGACAGCGTCACGGCTTCACCGGCCACGCCAGAGGCGAGGTCGACACCGCGGGCGGTCAACGACTGACGCATGGTGCGATCCAGGATGTTCATGGGAACACCCCGGTTCTGGAGCCAGACGTTACCGCCGTGGGCGAGGCCGGCTGTTGCGACGTTTCCGGCGAAGGCGACCGCTTCCTGCGTGACGATCTCGCCCGCGCTCATCTCTCGGCCCCGGCCGTAGCCGGTCAGTTGCCTGTTGCCATCCGCGTCGACGATCTCGTTGCCCTGGTCGTCACGGGCGTACTGCGCCTCGCGCTCGTGTGTCCGCGTTTCGGCCCACTCGCCGGCGCTCTCGCCGATGGTGCGGTCCGTGTTGATCTGTTGCTCGATGATGCTGGACACAGGGTCCACAGCCGTGCTCGACGCGTAGCTGATGGCGCCCTGGGTGAAGATACGTCCGGTAGTGCCCATGTTGGCGAGGACACCACCGCCGGTACCGGCTGTGAGGCCGACGGCGAATCCGCTGACGAAGTGCTCGGCGCCCTTCTGTGCGGCGAGCGTTCCCGCCCCGCGGCCGGACTCGGCGAGGGACTCGCCCTGGATGTTTCCTTCGGCGTCCCGCCGGATTCCTTCGCGCGCCAGGAGCTCGCGGGCGCCGGGCTGCGACGGGTCGACGCGCTGGGTGGCGCCGTTCTCGTCGACGTAGGTCAGCATGCCGTCGTTGTCGCGGCGGATGGAGCCGAGGGTGTCGACGTACCAGTCGTTGGCGGGATCGGTGGGGTCGGGCTGCGTGCGCGGCTGCCCATCTTCGTCGAGCATCGGCTGCCCATCGGGGCCGACCATGGGCATGGAGCGGCCCTGCCACGTCTGCTCGCCCTCCTGGATGAGAGAGACGTTGGCGCGGCGAGCGGCGAACTCACCGGCTCCGTAGGTGGCCGCGGCGGCGGTACCAGCGGCGGCACCTGCGGCGAGCGCTGCAACAAGGAGCGGCGCGCCGGCACCCGCGGTGGCCACGGTCACGACGACTGCGAGCACCGTCAGAGCGACGGCAAAGAGCACGTCGCGCCACGGGCTGTTCCAGAAAGAGACGAACGCCGAACGAACGGCCGTCCAGCAGTCCGCAAGGACCTCGCAGAAGGCGTCCCAGATCTCACCGCACCACTCGACGAACTCGTCCAGTCTGTCCTGCGCCCAGGCGGCGGTCTCGCGGACCCATTGTGCGGACGCGCGCAGCCCGGCGATTCGGCTGTCAAACCATTCGCGCGTCGCCTCGGAGGCGGCGTCGAAGGCGGCTTCCGTGATCGCCTCTGCTCGGTCGAATCCGGCGTTTACAGCCACCGTGGCCTGCTCGTAGAGCTGGTCGGTGGTGTCGTGCAGGTTCTGCTCCAGCGTGTCGACCCGCTGGACCATGTCGTCCTCGGCCTGCTGGACCTGCTCGTTGAGGGCGTCGCTGCGCTGCTGGATGTTCTGCTGGAGCGTCTCACCGGCGGCGGACACGGACTCCTGGGCCCCGTCCACAGCGGTGTTGAACCGATCCATGTACTGGTCCTTGACCTCCGTCAGACGGTTGCCAAGGTCCTCGTTGATGAAGCCCACCGCGGTGGTGAACCCGTCAGCCAGGGCGTTCACGCCGCTCTGGAATCCCTCGACGAGGCCGTTGACCCCGTCTGTGAACAGCTGGACAGCCCCCTGCATCAGTGAGCTGGCGCGATCGATGACGCCACGGATGGCTTGACCGGCCGCTCTGATCTTGGAGCGTATCCAGTTTGCTGCGCCGGAGATGGCGCCCTGGATGCCGTCGCGGACCCGGCGCAGCGCAGTCAGCGCGCGCTGCCGCCACTGGCGCAGCTTGGCCAGCGCGGCCTGTTTTGCCCGCTCGAGGAAGTTGCAGATCGCGTCGCGTGCGGCGGCGAAGCAGTCCGCGACCCAGTCTACGACGCTGGCGATGGCGTCACCGATGCGCTCGATGACACCGCGGTCCTCGTTGCGCTTGCGATTCGCCTCACCTTCAGCGCGACGACGCTCGCCTTCGGCTTGCCGCACACCGCGGTCGATCTCCCGATCGAACTCGCGCCGTCCGCCTTCCAATTGCTGGTCAACCTCGCGCTGCCCTTCCGTCTGGAGGCGCTGCACCTCGCGCCGGGTACCACTGGCCCGCGCCTGGATCTCACCGTCGGCTTCGCCGCGAACGCGGCTCATCTCAGATTCGAGCTGTGCGTTGGCCTGGCTGCGCTGGGACTCGAAACTGGCGTCCATCTCGCCGCGCTGCGCGTCAAAGGTCCCTCGCTGCGCCTCGATACCCGCGGTGTAGGCCTGGTTCTCCGACTGGAACTGGGCGTCTGCAGTCATCCGCGCGCCCTGCTGGCCGCCGTGCAAGTCACCCAGAGCGGCGCTCTGCTCCGTCTCAAAGCCCGTGCGAGCCTGGGTGTAACCCTCGGTGTACTGCCCCTGGAAGCCCTCCACATCTGTGCTGAATGCAGCGCCGTGCTCGCCGAGCTGCGCCTGGTATGCGGCGTCCTCCGTGCCGAGCTGGGTGTGGAATTGCGCCTCGTTGGCCGCAAATTCGCCCTGCATGGTCGTGACGTGGCCGGTGGCCTCGCCCTGGGCCTGTTGGAAGGCGCGCTGCGCCTCCGACATCTGCTGCGCCGGCTCCACGGACGGGCGACTTGTGCGGAACTCCTGCATCTCGGACTGCGCGCCGGATTGCACCTGTGAGTAGCGGCCCTCAATCTCGGAGATGCGCTCGCTGTGCACGCCTTCCGTACGACCGCGCAGGTCGCTCTCCCACGTCTCTGTGATCTGTGGCGCCTGGCCCTCAAAGTCCTCGGCCACGCGGGCCTGGATCTCGTTCATCGCGGCGGTGCCGCCGATGGGATCAGCGCCGGACCGCGGGAAGGTCATGTCCGACGGGGCCGACAGGTCGACGTCCATCGTCGTCAGCTCCGACGGCAGCTGTCGGGCGGCGGGATCGATCACCTGGTCGAAGTTGGCCTGGTCCGGGTTGAAGTCGGTCTGCGGGAGCTCCAGTGCGCGCTCGA
>CALBXO010000257.1 GCA_937890335.1 uncultured Pseudomonadota bacterium
GATCTTGAGCGGGCCACCGAGCGGGCGCTCAGGGACGTGGATCTCGGAGACTTTCTCGAGACCGTGGACATGTCCGGGCCCGCCAAGTCCCCGCGAACGACGGTGATCAACCAGGAGGCCGTCACGTTCGGGTCGGCGCGCGTCACCTCCGACGCCAAGGAGAAGGGCAAGCCCCGCAAGCGCCGCCTCACTGCCGAGATCGGCGTTGGCGAGATGAGCCTGGACGAGGCCGACAAGCCCAAGGACGCCGCTCCGGCCAAGGTTCTGGGCGAGAAAAAGACGAAGCGCGCCCCGACGATGACGGTGAAGATCGGGCGCCCGGAGGAGCTCACGGCCGTCGCAGAGAATGCGCTTGAGGACGTCTTCCTCGAGATCCAGACCATGCACGACTTCACCGAGATCGACGACGCCGCGGATTTCGCCCTGGAGCTTTCCGTGCGCAGTCTGGCGGCCGAGTCGGGTGCGGTCTTGTTTGCGACGCCGAATGGGCGGGAACTCTACTTTGCGTGCGCGGCCGGACCCAAGGCCGATCAGGTCAAAGCTTTCCGGTTGCCCATGGGCACAGGCATCGCCGGCTTCTGCACCCGCGACGGTGTGAGCCTCCTCATCTCCGACGTCTCCGCCGACGAGCGATTCCACCGGGAGATCAGCGAGTCGATTGGGTACGAGTGCCGGAGCCTTGTCTGCGCCCCCATCCAGTACCAGGGGCGGGTCTACGGCTGCGTGGAGCTTCTCAATCCCAAGGATGGGCGCTCATTCACCGGCAAGGATCTGAACGTGCTCAACTACGTCGGACACCAGCTCGGAAAGTTCGTGCAGAACGTGCTCTTCGGGCGCGATTGACCCGAGCCCATCCGGTTCCTGACAGGTGACGTCCGGACCGGCTGTGCTTACGGGCAAGCTCCGAGTTCCGCCAGTGAAAACGGCGCGGAGGTCACACCCTCCACGTCGGAGCCGATCACGGCCACCGTCGCCGACAGCGACGCACTGGCCTGGGCGCAGGGAGCCTGCCAGACCACACGCAGCGGTCGGGTCGCACCCTGCGCGGCCACAGGCACGCGGTCGAGGGTGGCGCTGCCTCCGAGCGCCGGGACATCCAGGCACGTCCCGCCGCTGTCTGGACACACCGCAAAATCCACGGCGACCGAGCCGCCCTCGGCGTCCTCGATGCCGAACCACGTCTCCACGACCCCGTCTTCCACCAGCAACGTCGGACCCACGAACGCGACGTGCGCGGGCAGGTCCTCGATTGTCACTGTGTCGACACACGCGGTGAGCGACACGATTGCAGCGAGGGGTAGCAGGGCGGCGCGCGCCGCGCGCGAGAGGGTGCGTCGATTCATCATGCCGATGGGGTAGCCGAACCGGGCCGCAGAGTCGAGAGCGCGGCGATCACTTCCTCGTGTACGCCTCCGCCGCAGGTCGCGACAACGTCCCCGCAGTCACGGCGGAACTCGGCGCCATCGTAGTCAGTCAAGCGCCCTCCCGCCTCCTCCACCAGCACCGCGCCTGCCGAGCAATCCCAGGGCTTGAGCCGTAGCTCGAAGTACACATCCAACCGTCCCGCAGCGATCCATGCGAGATCCAACCCGGCGGAGCCGACGCGGCGCATGCCCTGGGTCTTGCGGAGCATCAGGGCAAAATAGTCCGCGTTGTTGTCGGGGTTGGTCCCGCGGTCGTACGGGAAACCCGTGACGGCCAGCGAGCGGTCCAGACGGTCTTTAGACGCGACCCGCAGGCGGCGGTCGCCGAGCCAGGCGCCCTCCCCCCGTGACGCCCAGAACATCTCGTCGCGGCTCGGGTCGTAGGTCACCCCGAGCTCCAGCTGCCCGTCGACCTCAAGGGCGATGCACACGCAGAAGTGCGGGAACCCGTGGCTGAAATTGGTGGTGCCGTCGATGGGATCGATGATCCAGACGTGGGAGGCCTCCGTCCCGCCGGCACCGGACTCCTCCGCCAGGATTCCATGCGTGGGGAAGGCGCCGCTGAGCGTCTGGATGATCAGCTTCTCGGCGGCCACATCAGCTTCTGTGACGAGATCCACCGTGCCCTTGTGTTCGATCGCGACGCCCGACGCGGCCAACCTCATCGCCAGGGTTCCCGCAGCGCGGGCCGCGGCACAAGCGACATCCCGGTGACGGGCGCGCCGCAGCCGGGATCTGCGCGGCGGGCCACTCAAGGCGCGGGGTGCCGGCCAGAGCCGCCTCTGGGGCTCGGCTGCGTGAGCACAGGCGTCGCAGAAAGCCCGCCGAACCTCGCGGATTCCGTCGCCGTCGCGGCTGGGATGCACACGGTTGGTCAGCAGCACGCACGCCGTGGCGCGGGTCCGATCGATCCAGACGGCGGTTCCGGTGAACCCCAGATGTCCCACAGTGGCGCCCTGCGGCTGACGCGCCATGAGATCGCCCGCGTTGGAGAGGGGGCCCGAAGGTGTGTCCGCGCCCAGCAGGTGTGATCCAATGCCACCGGCCGCGGACGACAGCGCCCAGCGCACGACGCCGGGCGAAATCGGCCACGGCGGCACCGGGCCGCCGTCCGAGGCGAGCACCGCGCGACCGAACCGAAGCAGATCCGCAGCGGTCCCGAAGAGGCCCGCGTGCCCGGCCACCCCGCCGAGGGCCGCGGCGTTTTCGTCGTGCACCCAGCCCACTTCATACCCGGCCTCCGTGTGGGCGCACCCGGCGAGCCCGTGCGTTGCAAAGCCGGTGCTGGTCATCCCCAACGGCCCCGCGACCACCTCCTGAAACAAAGCCTCCAGCGGCTCGCCCAGCACCCGCTCCAGCGCAATCCCCAACAGGATGTAGCCCAGGTCGGAGTAGAGATGACTTGAACCAGGAGGTGCCAGGGCCCCGGCGGCCATCACGGATTCGAGGACGGCCGAGGGGCAATCCGCGGTCTCGTGGAACGGCATCCAGGCGGGCAACCCCGAGGTGTGGGTCGCGAGCATCCGGAGGCTGCGGTCCGCGGCCAGCGGCCACTCCGGGAGCCAACGGGTCAGCGGCGCGTCCACATCGCATAAGCCGGCGCCAATCGCGTGCCACAACAGCGGAGCCGTGGACACAAACTTCGTCAGGCTCGCGAGATCAAACCGGGTGTCATCTTCAATCAAGCGGGGTGTGCCAAACGCCGGCAGGCACGTGGCCCCGGCGACCCAACTGGTCTCGGCCCCGCGGTGCCAGACCGCGGCCTGGGCCCCGGAGAAGACGCCATCAGCCACCGCGTCATCCAGGAGCTGCTGAACATGTTCCATCATCTCGCCTCCACGGCGCAGGCCATTCTGAGCACAGCGCCGTTGGCATCGGCACGGAGCGACGCCCGCGCGCCCACGTGCAGAGTGGCGTTGTGCGTTCTGTGGCCAAACCCCGCCCCCCACGCAACCGGGATGCCCAGCGGCGCCATGAGCTGACAAACCCGGTCCCTGATTGACGCGTCCAGGTCGGCGCCGGCCACATAGCGGTCGCCCGTGGACCCCAGGTCGCCAAACACCACCGCGGCGGCTTCGCGCAGCCCGCGCCACATCAGCGAGGTGATCATTCGATCAATGCGGTAGGCGGCCTCACCTATCTCCTCGATGAAGACCACCGCGCCGCGGAGGCTGGGAAACCAGCGTGTCCCTGCCAGCGACGACAACAGGCTGAGATTCCCTCCCACCAGGGGCCCGTCCGCGACACCTGGGCAGACAGTCTGCATGGCGAGCGGTGCGGGGGCCAGACCGCGCAGCGCGCCAACGGCCCCCGCCAGGGCCTCCGGTTCGTGAGCTGCGAGGGTCGACAACAGCGGACCGTGCAGGCTCATCATGCCCTGCTGCGCCAGCAGCCACCCGTGCAACGCGGTCACGTCGGAGAAGCCCAGCAATGGCTTGGCCGGCCATGCGTCGCAGCCCAGGAGCTCCAGGGTCCGCATGGCGCCAAAGCCCCCGCGCGCGCAGATTACACCGTGGACGTCATCATCCAGGAAGGCCGCCGTCAAATCGGCAGCCCGCTCGCGGTCCGTGCCCGCCAGGTACGGGGCGCTCGAGTCACAGCCGTAGACGTGGTCGGCGAGCTGAACACAGAAGCCGGCATCGCGCAGGTGACGGAGCCCGTCTGCAACGGCGTCGGGGCGCACAACACCGCACGGCGCGACCACGCGCAGCACGCCGCCCGCCGGCACCGCCGGGACGGGCCGCGGTGCGTCGATCACTCGCCCATAGCCGGCATCTCGTGGCCACCCACGGGCGGGAGATCGTCGTACGCCTGCCGCTCGGCCAGGTCCTTGGCCTGCGCGGCGTAGTTCTCAATCACAATCGCCTGCGACTCGGACGTGTCGAGGTCCATGGCAGACACATGCAGGACGCCATTGGGATCGATGCGAAAGCTCACCTCGACCCGCGGCTCGCGCCGCAACGCCTGCCGGATCCCAGTCAAGACGAACTCGCCGAGCGGGGTGTTCTCCGACGCCGCGCGGTTCTCGCCCTGGAAGATCTTGATCCTCACCTGCTCCTGGTAGTCGGTGCTGGTCGTGAAGATCTTGCTCACCCGGTGAGGGACCTTGGTGTTGCGCATGATCACCGGCGCAAACAGGTCCCCGAGGCTCTCGATCCCGAGCGTCAGCGGCGTGACGTCGATGAGCAGGACGTCGCTGGTCTCGTAGAGCAGCGTGTGGGCCTGGATGGCGGCGCCAATGGCGACGACCTCGTCCGGATTCAGCTCATCATTGGGCTCGCGACCAAAGAACTGGCGCACGCGCTCACGTACCAGCGGCATGCGGGTTTGACCGCCGACCAGAATCACCTCGTCGATGTCCGGGATGTCGACGCGGGCGTCGCGGAACGTCTTGGTGCACATCCGCAGCGTCTGCTCGACCAGATCCATGGCCATGGATTCCAGCGTCTGCTGCGAGATCTTCACGTAGACGTGCGCGTTGAAGTCCACATTGGGCGCGATGCGCGGCAGGTTGATCACCGTCTCCGGGGACTGCGACAGGTCGATCTTCGCCTTCTCGGCCGCGTCCATGATGCGCTGCATGGCCATCTTGTCGCGGCTGAGATCGATCCCGCTCTCCTTCTGGAACTCCGCCACGATGTGGTCGACGACCCGCCGGTTGACGTCGTCGCCGCCCAGGTAGCTGTCGCCGCCTGTGGCGATGACCTCAAAGACGTTGCCGTCGATCTCCAGGATGGACACATCGAAGGTACCGCCGCCAAAGTCGTACACCGCCACCGTGCACTTCTGCCCCTGGCCATATCCGTAGGCCAGCGCCGCAGCCGTGGGCTCATTGATGAGCCGGAGGACCTCGAGCCCCGCGTTCTCTGCCGCCTTCAACGTGTCTTTGCGCTGCCTGTCGTTGAAGTGGGCGGGGACCGTGATGACGGCCTCGCGCAGCGGCACCTGGAGGTACGCCTCCGCCAGACCTTTGACCTTCAGCAGAATCTGCGTGGAGACCTCGTGGGGGAAGACCCTGAGGTTCTTGAGGCAGCAGATCGGCAGGTTGTTGCCGTCATCCTCTACGTCGTAGGTCAGGTATTTGAGGGCGTTCTGTAGCTGGGGCTGGTCGAAGGTCGCTCCCATCAATCGCTTGCACGAGTAGAGCGTCCCGTAGGGGTTGGTGATCTGCTGGGCCTTGGCGAAGTGGCCCACGACGGCCTCGCCGCGGTTGTTGAGCGTCATCACCGACGGTGTCACGCGGCGCCCGCGCTCGTCCGTAACCACCTTGACGTCGTCCCCCTCCACGAAGGCGACGCAGGTGTTGGACGTTCCGAGATCGATGCCGAGTACCGGGCGTTCTTCAGCCACCGTGGCCCTCCTCTTCCAACGTTCGTAATAGGCTTTGGGCTTCTACCATGTGTGGGTGGTAGGAGAGCGCAAGTTTCGCCTTCTTGGACGCTTCTGTGAACTTCAACACGTCGAGAGCCGCACGGGCTTCATCGAGCAGCTCATAGCCGAGCTTGGCTCGCCGTGGGTTCTGCTTCTCAAAGGCGCGGGCGCGGATGCGCTCCGCCCGCATGGCTCCGTCGTCGTCCGACGGCGCCTGGAAATTTCGAATCTCGTCGTCGTACGCCGCGCGCCTCTCCCGGTCGATCAAGGTCTCGTAGGCGTCCGTGATGCGCTGGTACACATCCTCGAGCAGCGTGAGCAGCTCGCCCTGGATGCGACGGTAGTAGTTGTCCGGGTGGAAGCGGCGCATCAGCTCGACGTAGCGGTCGCGCACCTCGCCGCGCTCGGCGTTCGTGTTCAGATCCAGGACGCCGTAATGGGTGCGATCCCTGGAGCGTACCAGGAAAGCCCTCGCCTGCCCCTCGAGCCATTTGAGCCGCTCCTCCGGATCAGAAGGGGGCGTGGCTGAGGCCACTGAGGACGCCGCCGGCGGAGGCGGCTGCCGAACCCGAACAGTCCTGGAGTGTCGCGCCGCAGGGGGTGAGGAAAAGGCCCCGGTTCGCGGTCGAGACGTGACCGGTCCCGTCGCCGGACTGCCGCGGGTCGGGCGGGTCTGCCTGGCGGGCCGAATTCCCTCGCTTGGCCGGGGCGGCGGCGCGACTCGGGTCCGGATACCCGAGGACTCAAGAACACCGCGCGCCTCGGCAAATCGGCCAGCGCAGAACAAGTCCACCGCGGAACGATCGCGGTCGGAGATGGTCACGGTGACGCCGAGGCCAGGAAACTGCATCTCGCCGCACGCCTCGGGCAAGAGCACAAACACCACCTCCGCCGGAAAGGTCAGGTCAAAAGGGGCGCCCACCACGGCGACGACCAACTCAACCCGCTGGCGCAGGGGGACGTCCCACCGACCGGACACAAACGACCGCCCCGACGACAGCTCTCGATCCCAGAGATCCCGCAATTGAGCCAGCCCGGAGAGACTGAGCTCGAGCCTTTCAAGCATGGAAATAGGAACGCCTCCAACCTCACGGTCCCCCGCATTATCGGCAGCAGGCACCGGAACGGCAAGCCAAACCGCTGATTGGGCCTGCGCGGGTTCAATCCGGATCGAAGAATGTCGCCCCGGGGAGGTAGAACTGGTCAAAGCGTTTGAACGTCACCGCGCCGAACGTATTGACCAGGATCCCGAAAATCACGAGCGCTTTGAACACCCATGTGAGCGGCCGGCGCCCCACTGCCAGCAGCAACACCAACAGCGGCGTGTAGTCCAGGCTGAAACGGTATCCGAACTGCTCGTAGCCGGTGTTCTGGTAGAAGAGCGCCGGCGTCCCGACCGCGGCGACGGTGAACCAGAGCAGCCGCCAGGTGAACGCGTCCTCCCGGCTCTCCCGTGGAAGGGGCCTGAACAGGTAGATCCACACGGGCGTGGTCAACAGCAAGCTCATCCCGTGGCGACTGATCTTGACGTACGGCGCGTCCGGTTGAATGCGCGGCAACAGGGTCAACGCTGCGGACAGGTTCTTGCTCAGAAAGTGGACGTTGAACAGGCCAAACTTCCGGATGCGACCGATGCTGCCGCCCGCCAGGTACGTGTGCCCAAACTCGGAGAACGACTCGAAGCGCAGGTGATTCTGGTAGAGCAGGAGCAGACCGACGATCAGACACGGCAGACAGAACAAACCCAGCTTCACCGCCGCCTGCTTCCACTCGCCGCGGCGGAGGCGTCCGCCGGGAAAGAGTACGTACGCGAAGAAGAACACGCATGCGAAGAGCAGCGGCGTTCGCGTCGCAAAGCCCATGGCCAGAAAGATCCCGGCCAGCAGTGGGTGGCGCGCGTCGATGGAGGCCAGCAGGTAGAGCAGCATGCACGTGGCGCCCACGACAAGCGCTGTGAACCACACCTGCCCCTGCACGGCGCACCACAGGTGCACGGTGCCGGCGCCAAACAGCACCGTCAGCCAGAGGTTTTCCCCCAGCCCTCGCCCCGACCGCCCTCCGTCCGAGAAGCGGCGCAACAGCAGGAACATCAGGACGACGTTGAGCGCGCCAAAAAAGAGGGTGAACAGGACGTCATTTACCTCGTAGCCCCAGACGGCGGCGAGCGGCAGCATGAGCGCCGCAGGCCCCGGCGGGAACGAGACGAAGTAGCGGGTTTCTTTGTTCCGGTGGTCGACCTCGCCGCGATCGATGACGAGTACTTCGCCCCCGAGCGTCCGGAACCGGCCTGTGCCCCGGTCCAACCAGACGCCTTTGACCTCTTGGCCAGACTTCAGCCGCATCCATTCGTAGCTCGCCCAATCGTTGCGATGCGGTGGCGCCTTTTGTAGCTGGAGACTGCCGTCGAGCCAGGCGTTGGCGAGGTACACAAAGTGGGCGTCTGGCGACTGCTTGGCCAGGCGTTCCCAACTGAGCGCCGACAAGAGCCCGAAGAACACGGCGAAGAGAACACACGGAATCAGCGCCCGCTGTTGCCATGTGCGGGCCTTGGGGGCGTCGAACGTGGCGCTCATCCGGCGGCGCCCTCCCGCGTGCGATGCACGCGGATTGCCACCCACTCCGGATCGCCGGGGACGCCGTCCGCGTACTTGCGCAAGGTCAGAGTCACGCCAGCCAGCGGCAAGCGCTCGAGCATGCGCTGCGCCATCTCGTCGGCCAGCGTCTCGATCAGGTGCCGGCTCGGACCATGTGCCACCTCCAGCACGATCTCCGCGATGTCCCGGTAGTCGACCGTCCGTGCGAGCGCGTCACCGTCCCCCCGGCGTACCAACTCGAGGTCGGCCTCGACATCGACCCGGAAGTTCCGCCCGTCGCGTCGCTCCTCATCAAAGACGCCGTGCCGCCCCAGAAACTGAAGGCCATGCACGAAGAGTCTATCGTTCATCGTCGTCCTCGCGCGTGAACTCGGTGCGGCGCCCGTGCTCCCGCATGATGGCGTCAAACTCGACGTCCACGCGCTGTCCTGTCCGGCCCTTGGGCAGTTTGATGCCCAGTACCTGGGCCGTGATGATCCCGGACAAGGCCACGGCCCGGTCGCGCTCGGTGTAGCGATGGACCGAGGCCAGATTCGTCATGGCGTCCCGCAGCCGGGACAAGAGCCTGTCCTCAATCCGCGTCGGGACGCTCGGCAGGTCAAACCACTCTCCGATGGGCCCGTCGAACCGGGGGGCAAAGTCGGTGTCGGCAGCCTGCAGGCGCTGCTGGTGCCGCACGAGCGCCGCCTCGCGGTAGTCCTCCACGACTTCCAGGATCTCGCCGACCTGAAAGGGCTTGGCCACAAAACGAATACCGTGCTCCGCAGTGACGCGCTCGAGCCGTTTGCTGTCCGTCTCGCCCGTCACCAGCGCGATCGCCATATGCGGGTTATTGCGCCGCAGGTATTCACCCAGCACAAGCCCCTCCATGCCGGGGAGATTGTGGTCGAGGAACGCCACCTGGAACGTGAAGAACGGCAGCTGCTCCAGTCCCTCCTCTGCGGACGTACACGGAATCACCACGTGGCCATCCGCCCCGAGGATGTCTCGGACCAGTTGCCGCATCGAGTCGTCGTCGTCGATGACCAGGATGTTGAGTTGACCGTCGTGCGTGTCCATCATTTGTCGCACAGCTGGAGGTCGAAGGTGCCGGCCAACCAGCCGCCGCCCTCCAGACATAGGAGCGCGCGCCCCTTGACCCGGCGCTTGTTGTCGTCCACCTCGTCAACCACGAGAAGCCCCTTGTCCGCCGGGCCCCCGTGACTCGTCCAGGGTTGGCCCTGCGTCACCAGGACGTGGTTCCAGTACCGCCACCGCTTCAGATCCGCCGAGGGCCAGGTCCATGATCCGACCTCCAGGCTCGTCGTCGCCGCAGTAAACCTTGGAGCGGTCGGGATGGAGCCATCCGCGGCGAAGGGTGAGCACGCGCGCAGCTTCTGCCCTGCCAGGCGCACAGACGCTCCAGTCACACCGCGCTCGAAGCGCCCATCGACCATCTCAAACTTCGTCAGAACGCCCTCGCGGTCGGGCAGCTGGCCGATCACATCCACCGGTGGAATGCTCGCCACGTCCAGGGTGCCCGCGCAAGCGGCTACAGGATCGAAACCCGCAAGATCCAGCTCCTGTGGCCGTGGCTCGGAGGGCTCGGGCGCCTGCCCGGCTGCGTCGGGCGCACCGGTGGGCTGGGCCGGGGAGCCAAGGGGCGCGGACGGCGCGGGTGCGGGCGCTGTGTTTTCGCAGCCGCTCAACCCAACCAGCGCCAGCAGCGTCGCCGCGCAGAAAACAATCTGATGGCGGTACTTGTTCGTGGCGCTCTCCTTGGATTCACCGCGCGGGCCCACACTTACGAGGTCCCTGCGATTACGATTGAACCGCGGTCAGGGATGGCACACAATCACAACCCATTCAAGATGGACGTTCGCAGAATAAAATCGGCGGCGACCCGTCCTACCACTGACCGCGGGCTGTCCCGCGACCCGACCCTAGATGGTCCACAAGGATAGCTGCAGAGAATCTCATGAGACTTCAACACGCCGCCTTTACGATTGCCGCCGCAGGTTCGCTGCTGATCACCTCCTGCGGGCTCACCGGCTCCGGGTTTGACTGCACCGAGCAGAGCAGCGCCCTCGAGCAGACAGAAGCGGCGCAGGGCATCCTCAACGAGGGCCTGCCCACCTACGACGACATGCCGGAGGAGGAGCGGGCCTACCCCATGGCGCTCGTGCTCAACACCGACGCCATCAACACCATGCTGGCGGCGGTGCTCGATCAGGAGCTCCCCCCGATCAAGACAGACCTCGGCGGGTTCCTGGAGATCGAGGTGCAGCCCGCCCTCCCGCTCATCCAGATCGGACGGGCCAACGACATCCTGGCGAGCCTCGACATGGAGGTTCAGGTCGGCAACGAGTTCATCGGTCACACCAACGGCATGGCCGCAGCGACCATGAGCCT